>NZ_JALKFY010000551.1:0-342 GCF_023242985.1 Frankia sp. Mgl5
TTTCGGTTGTGACCCGTCCCGGTTTGCGGAATCGGTTTACCCTGAGGGAACGATCGGTGCCTATCTGGAAATGCACATTGAGCAGGGCCCCCTCCTCGACACACTGAACAAACCAGTCGGGATCGTCACCGGAATATCTGGACCGCTGTGGTTAACAGTAGAAGTAACAGGCTTTGCCGGTCATGCCGGCTCGGTGCCAATGGCGATGCGGCAGGATGCATTGCTGGGGGCGGCTAAAATCATTTTGGCGCTTAATCAGATCGCCTCCCAGGACCCGGCTGCTCCAACAGTGGGTACCGTCGGGAATCTGGAAGTATTTCCTAATTCTCGCAACATTATTCC
>NZ_JALKFY010000552.1:0-342 GCF_023242985.1 Frankia sp. Mgl5
ATTGGGAATGGTAAAAATCAATCTGCCTATCTCAAATGGAGTACCGATTACAGGACAGACATTGGGTGTTATGCTGGCGGGCGCGTTGCTTGGTGCTCGACTGGGCGGTTTAAGCATGGCCGCATTTGTGGTCTTGGTTGGAGCGGGAGCACCGCTATTGTCCGGCTTTCACGGGGGCGCCGCAATTTTCGCATCAGCTAGCGGCGGCTGGGTTCTAAGCTGGCCTGTTGCTGCATTTGTGATCGGGTTACTGGTAGAAAGAAGCTGGAGCAAGCTTCGTTCATGGCAGGTGTTTTTGTTTATCATCATCGGTGGCATCCTGGTTGTCTACGCCATCGGGAT
>NZ_JALKFY010000553.1:0-341 GCF_023242985.1 Frankia sp. Mgl5
TCCATCAGGTAGGGCACAGCGAGCGAAGCAATGCGGTAGTGGAGCCATATCTGTCCACACAGTGGTTTGTGAAGATGCAGCCGCTTGCCGACGCCGCTCTGGCCAACGCAGCCAGCCAGGATAGTGTGAAATTTGTTCCGGAGCGGTTTAAAAACAATTACCTGCGCTGGATCGAAAATATTCGCGACTGGTGTGTCTCCCGTCAGCTCTGGTGGGGCCATCGCATCCCGGCCTGGTACTGTCAGGATTGCGGTCATGAGATCGTCTCCCGCGCGGATGTCACAGAATGTCCGTCTTGTCGAAGTCATCATCTGGAGCAGGATAACGACGTTCTCGATACC
>NZ_JALKFY010000554.1:0-341 GCF_023242985.1 Frankia sp. Mgl5
TCGCAATGCATTCCCCTTCGTCTGCGTGCATGTTCACTCCATGAAGTGCTTTATGCTCTAGCGGAGTGCCCTGCATGTATGTATGCGTCAACTCTCGCACCTGCAGGATTGGTTGTGTCATGACCCGCTCGCCTCCGCCCTGACTGCGTGCAGCCGCTTTACCTCTGCCACGATTTCATCATTATGGATCAACGAACGGGCAAAAGGAGAATATTCACCGTGCACCAGCGCGGCAATTTGGCTCGCCTCCGGCACTTCAAGATGAAGCTCCTGCAATCGTTCCTGTCGACCAAACACCTCCCGAGGAGCTCCTTCCAGTACGATTTGCCCTTGCTCCATGA
>NZ_JALKFY010000555.1:0-341 GCF_023242985.1 Frankia sp. Mgl5
TTGCCTGTTCACAATGCGGTGGTTTCCGGAGAAAAATTGGCGCCAATCCGTGATCATCCGGGGATTGCCCTTTGGAACGATAAAACCCTGCCAGCGGTGAACCAGATTAATGACCGTTACCTCTTCGCTGCCCATCAGACAGGTGATATGGGAGAGATTATAGGTACCGTTCGCCTGATCAAGCAGATGGCAGCCTGCCAGCTCCGTCCTCCCTTTATAGAGCTCGATCAAGCCTTCCAGACTGCCGGAGTAAATCGGGAGGAGCGCAACTCCTTTGAGGCTAAGGTGATGGACTAGCACATCCATCGTCAGGTCGTGGCTTCCGGCGAAAAGGATATCGT
>NZ_JALKFY010000556.1:0-341 GCF_023242985.1 Frankia sp. Mgl5
GTGTAATCCGTGTTTTCTGCAGCGTTATGCTTCTTTCCCGCAGCGTACTCCATGCTCTCGACCCCGTCCTCCCGCTCTTTCACCCGTTCCCGCTTCTGCATCCTTTACTGTATCAGAAGCAGTTGCTTCGTCCGCCTCGATAGCACCGTGGTTATTGATTGGTAACCGCAGTTTCCTCTTTTGAAACCAGTTGCTGCAGCTTCGATTGCGTCCGAGCCCGGTCACGCTCCAGAATCGGCCCCAAAAACTGGCCTGTGTAGGAGGCAGCCACTTTGATTACCTCTTCCGGAGTCCCGGTGGCAATAATCTGACCGCCACGGTGACCGCCTTCCGGTCCGAGG
>NZ_JALKFY010000557.1:0-341 GCF_023242985.1 Frankia sp. Mgl5
GTATTCAATGGATGAATCAGGCGTCCAGCCCCCAGGAACTGGGCAAGACTCTGATCTCAACGGAAAAAGGCTACGTAACACTGAAGCTGCTGGCTGACATCCGCGATTTGCGGGGAAGCCGCGGCAAGGAGATCTCCCTCTACAACGGGGAACCTTTTATCGGAGTTCACGTTTACGCCGATCAGGTTGGGCAGATCAACAGCATTCGCGCTGACGTACTAGCTGCAATCGATTCGATCAACAAACAGGGGAAAGGCACCTATAAGCTGGATGAGTACGCCAACCACAATGCGACGATGACCCACGCCCTGCGTGATTTTCTCTTCTTCATGGCCGTGGTG
>NZ_JALKFY010000558.1:0-340 GCF_023242985.1 Frankia sp. Mgl5
GTCCCAATCGGATCAGGAACGCGATTCTGCTGTTCGATGGCGTGGTGCTGGTAGTCATCGTGGTGATTGCCTACTTCACGGCATCCGGTATGCGCCGCTCCATCACCAAGATGGTGGAAGTGACGGAGCGGATGGGCAAAGGGGATTTTCTCTTCCCGCTCGATCCCAAGATGGAAAAGCGCAAGGATGAACTGGGCGAGATGGCTCGCTCCCTGCAGGTGATGCGCAATCGGTTGAACTCGATTTTAAGCCAGGTGCAGCAGGCGGCCGTATCACTAACCCAATCGACGCAGGAAATCCGCGGAAACGCTAATGAAATATCGGCTTCCAATCAACAGAT
>NZ_JALKFY010000559.1:0-339 GCF_023242985.1 Frankia sp. Mgl5
AAAAGAGCGGGGAGATGCCCAGTTCTTCGGCGGTAAACTGCCGGAAGATCAGCTGAGCGTCGTAGGTGCCGTAATAACTGCCTACGCCTGCATGATCACGTCCGACGATAAAGTGCGTGCAGCCGTAATTTTTTCGCACCAGTGCATGAAAAATGGCTTCGCGCGGCCCGGCATATCTCATCGCAGCAGGGAAAACCGCGAGAAAAACGCGGTCCGCCGGTAATATTCGCGCAGCAGCACCTGATAGCTTTCCATGCGAATATCAGCAGGGATATCGTCCGCTTTTGTCTCGCCGACCAACGGGTTGAGAAAGAGACCGTCCACAATTTCCAGGGCCGC
>NZ_JALKFY010000560.1:0-339 GCF_023242985.1 Frankia sp. Mgl5
GGAATTGCCCGCACCTTTCAAAACATTCGCCTTTTTGGTCATATGACGGCACAGGATAACGTGAAGGTCGGCAGCCATATTCGGACCAAATCAGGTTTCTGGGCATCGCTGTTGCGCACTCCAGGTCAGCGGTCAGAAGAGCGCGATGTGCAATCGAAAGCGGAAGAGTTGCTAGACTTCGTTGGTCTTACACACGTAGCTGATGTTCGATCAGATACGCTTGCCTACGGTCAACAGCGCCGTTTGGAGATTGCCAGGGCTCTCGCCACTCAACCGAAGCTGCTCTTGCTTGATGAGCCGGCTGCAGGCATGATCGAGAGCGAGACCAAAGAATTAATG
>NZ_JALKFY010000614.1:0-67035 GCF_023242985.1 Frankia sp. Mgl5
GCTCGCCGACCGCGTCGTAGGCCCAGACCCGGTTGTCGCCCTTGGTGGTGAAGAAGCAGGTGCCCGCCACGTAGTGGGGGCCCACCCCCCCCCCGCAGGGGCGGGGGGGGCCCAGGGGCCGCGGGCGGTCGGCAGGACCCAGCCGGGTCCGCGCGGCATGAGCCGCCGGTCCTCGGTCGTGGCCGCCGGAACGAGCGCCGTCGGCGCCGCCCCGGAGACTTCGACTGAGCACCGGCATCCTCCATGGCGCGGGCACGGCCCACGATGAGGATGGAGTATCGAGTGGACGACTCGACACAGGCGGCAGAGGCCGTCATCACGACCCCGGCCGGGGCCCGCACGGTCCGTTTCGAGACCGGTCGGCTGGCGAAGCAGGCCGCTGGCGCGGTCGTCGCCCACCTCGGCGACACGATGGTCCTCTCGGCGACGACGGTCAGCCGCTCGCCGAAGGAGCAGCTGGACTTCTTCCCCCTGACGGTGGACGTCGAGGAGCGGATGTACGCGGCCGGGCGGATCCCCGGCTCGTTCTTCCGCCGCGAGGGCCGCCCCAGTGAGGACGCGATCCTCACCTGCCGGCTCATCGACCGGCCGTTGCGACCGTCGTTCGCCAAGGGGCTGCGCAACGAGATCCAGGTCGTGGCGACCGTGCTCGCCCTCGACCCCGACACCCTGTACGACGTGGTCGCGATCAACGCGGCGAGCGCGTCGACGATGCTGGCCGGGCTGCCCTTCAGCGGGCCGATCGGCGCCACCCGGGTCGGCTACGTCGACGGCGACTGGATCGCCTTCCCGACGCACAGCGAGCTGGAGCGGGCGACCTTCGACATGGTCGTGGCCGGCCGGGTGCTCGAGGACGGCTCCGACGTCGCGATCATGATGGTCGAGGCGGAGGCGACGCCGGGCACGGTGGCCCTGGTGGCCGGTGGCGCGCCGGCGCCGACCGAGGAGGTCGTCGCCGCGGGCCTGGAGGCCGCCAAGCCGGCCATCCGCGAGCTGTGCCGGGCGCAGAGCGAGCTGGCCGCGGGCGCGGCGAAGCCGCAGCGCGAGTTCCCGCTGTTCATCGACTACCACGACGACGTGCTGGAGACCCTGACGGCGGCGGTCGGCGAGGAGCTTGCGGCGGCACTGCGCATCGCCGGCAAGGCCGAGCGCGAGACCGAGCTGGAGCGGGTCCGGGCGCTGGCCGTGGAGAAGGTGTCCGGCCAGTTCGAGGGCCGCGACAAGGAGATCAGCCCGGCCTACCGGGCGCTGACCAAGAAGCTGGTCCGCTCGCGCATCGTCACCGACGGTGTGCGCATCGACGGGCGTTCCACGACCGAGATCCGCGAGCTGTCGGCCGAGGTCGACTACATCCCGCGGGTGCACGGCTCGGCGCTGTTCGAGCGGGGCGAGACGCAGATCCTCGGCGTCACGACGCTGGCGATGCTCCGGATGGAGCAGACCGTCGACACGCTCAACCCGGACCGCACCAAGCGGTACATGCACAACTACAACTTCCCGCCGTACTCCACCGGTGAGACCGGCCGGGTGGGCTCGCCGAAGCGGCGCGAGATCGGCCACGGCGCGCTCGCGGAGCGGGCGCTGCTGCCGGTGCTGCCCAGCCGCGAGGAGTTCCCCTACGCGATCCGCCAGGTCTCCGAGGCGCTGAGCTCCAACGGCTCGACGAGCATGGGCTCGGTCTGCGCGAGCACGCTGTCGCTGCTGAACGCCGGTGTGCCGCTGAAGGCCCCGGTCGCGGGCATCGCGATGGGCCTGATCCGGGAGGGCGACGCCTTCGTCACCCTGACCGACATCCTCGGGGCGGAGGACGCCTACGGCGACATGGACTTCAAGGTTGCCGGCACGCAGGAGTTCGTGACCGCCCTGCAGCTGGACACCAAGCTCGACGGCATCCCGGCGTCGGTGCTCGCCGGCGCGCTGCAGCAGGCGCGGGCGGCCCGGCTGACGATCCTCGAGGTAATGGCCGAGGCCATCGGCGGGCCGGACGAGATGTCCGCGCACGCCCCGCGGGTCATCTCCGTGAAGATCCCCGTCGACAAGATCGGCGAGGTCATCGGGCCCAAGGGCAAGATGATCAACCAGATCCAGGCGGACTCCGGTGCGGAGATCACCGTCGAGGACGACGGCACGATCTACATCGGTGCCGCCGACGGGCCGGCGGCCGAGACCGCCCGCTCCGCGATCAACGCGATCGCGAACCCGCAGATGCCCGAGGTCGGCGAGCGCTACCTCGGTACCATCGTGAAGATCACGAACTTCGGCGCCTTCGTCTCGCTGACGCCCGGCAAGGACGGCCTGCTGCACGTCAGCAAGCTCAAGCAGCTCGCCGGCGGCAAGCGCGTCGAAAAGGTCGAGGACGTGCTGTCAGTGGGCCAGAAGCTCCAGGTGGAGATCACCGAGATCGACGCCCGCGGCAAGATCAGCCTCGCGCCGGGCGCGGAGTCCATCGACACCGTAAGCGCCGGATCCTGACAGGAGCGCAGTGACGGAGACGGATCTGTCCACCTCGGACGACCGCACCTCGGACGGTCGCACCCCGAACGACCACACCCCGGGCCTGGCCGGGCCGGAGCATGCCTCCGGCCCGCGCCCGGCCCGGGTGGCCGAGCTCCTCGCGGCGGGTCCCGGTTCCGAGGTCCTGCTCGCCGGGGCCGTGCGCCGCACGGTGCTGCCGGGCGGCCTGCGGGTCGTCACGGAGAAGGTCCCCGGGGTCCGGTCGGTGGCGATCGGGATCTGGGTGGGCGTCGGCTCGCGGGACGAGACGCCGCTCACCGGTGGCTGCTCGCACTACCTGGAGCACCTGCTGTTCAAGGGCACCCCGAGCCGGGACGCCCTGTCGATCAGCGCCTCCATCGAGGCCGTCGGCGGTGATCTCAACGCCTTCACCGCCAAGGAGTACACCTGCTACTACGCGCGGGTGCTCGACGTGGACATGGACCTGGCCATCGACGTCGTCTGTGACATGGTCGCCAACTCGCTGGTGACCGCGGACGACGTCGAGGCCGAGCGGGGCGTGATCCTCGAGGAGATCGCCATGCACGAGGACGACCCCGGCGACGTCGTGCACGACGTCTTCGCCGACGCCGTCCTCGGCTCCTCCGTCCTGGGCCGGCCGGTGCTCGGCACGGTCGACACCATCGAGGCGCTCGGCCGGGAGACGGTCTTCGACTACTACCGCGAGCGGTACGCCCCGCCCGCGCTGGTCGTCTCGATCGCCGGCAACATCGAGCACGACCACGCCCTGGACCGGGTGGTGGCCGCGTTCGCCGACCGGCTCACCGGGCCCGCCCGGCACCAGGAGGTGCGCCGCGGCGAGTACCCGTTCCCGCCGCCGCCGGGCATCGTCGTCACCAACCGGCCGACCGAGCAGGCCCACGTGGTGCTCGGCACGGCCGGCCTGTCCCGGCACGACCCGCGCCGGTACGCGCTCGGCGTGCTGTCGACGGCCCTCGGTGGCGGGATGAGCTCGCGGCTGTTCCAGGAGGTGCGGGAGAAGCGCGGGCTGGCCTACTCCGTGTACTCCTTCGACAACCAGTTCGCCGACGCCGGGCTGTTCGGCGTCTACGCGGGCTGTACCCCGGGGCGCGCCGACGAGGTGCTGGAGATCTGCCGCGAGCAGGTGCACCGGATCGCCGAGCACGGCATCACCGCCGAGGAGCTCGAGCGGGCCCGCGGCCAGAACCGCGGCGGCCTGGTGCTCAACCTGGAGGACACCGGGTCGCGGATGAGCCGGCTCGGCAAGAGCGAGCTGGTCCACGGCGAGCTGCTCTCGGTCGACGAGGTGCTCGCCCGGGTCGAGGCCGTCACACTCGACGACGTGCGGGCCGTCGCCGGCGAGCTGGTCGACCAGCCATGGGCGCTCGGCGTCATCGGCCCGTTCGAGGACCACGACTTCAGCGCGGCCGTAGCGCGGTGACCCGCGCGGCCGCTGGCGGTACCGGACACGTGGAGGGCACGGGATGATCGGCGTCGGGGTGCTCGGAGCCCGTGGCCGGATGGGCGCGACCGTCTGCGACGCCGTCCGCGCGGCGCCCGACCTGGAGCTGGTGGCCGAGGTCGACGCCGGCGACGACCGCTCACCGGCGGTGAAGGCCGACGTCGTGGTCGACTTCACCCATCCCGACGCGGTCATGGACAACCTGCGCTGGGCGGTGGAGAACCGCGTCCACGCGGTCGTCGGGACGACCGGGTTCGACGACGCCCGCCTCGCGACGCTGCGCGGCTGGCTTGCCGCCGAGCCGTCGGTGGGCGTACTGGTGGCGCCCAACTTCGGGATCGCCGCCGTCCTGATGATGATGTTCGCCGCCCGCGCGGCGCCGTACTTCGAGTCGGTGGAGATCGTCGAACTGCACCACCCGGGCAAGGCCGACGCCCCGAGCGGCACGGCGCGGCGCACCGCCGAGCTGGTCGCCGCGGCCCGCGCCGCGGCCGGGCTGCCCGCCGCCGGTCCCGACGCGACCACCTCCGCCCTGGACGGGGCGCGCGGGGCGCGGGTTTCGGGTGTACCGGTGCACGCCGTCCGCCTCGGTGGGCTCGTCGCCCACCAGGAGGTGCTGCTCGGTGGGGCGGGCGAGACGCTGACGATCCGTCACGACTCGCTGGATCGGGCGTCCTTCATGCCCGGGGTCCTGCTGGCGGTGCGCGAGGTGGCCGCCCGCCCGGGGCTGACGGTCGGCCTGGAGCCGTTGCTCGACCTCGGCTGACGTTGCTCGACCTCGGCTGACCACCTCCCGAACCGGGCCTGATCACCTCCCGGACACCGGTGTCGTCAACCCGTCACCCGGTCCGGTAGCAGTCCGGCGCTACCCGGATGGATAGGTTTCGGGTGTGGTGCGACAAGCGGGCGGGCGGGCGGGGCCGAACACCGGCACGGTCTTCGGCATCGATCTCGGGACGACTTTCAGTTGCCTGGCGCGGGTCTCCGGCGCCGGGGACCCCGAGATCATCCCGTTGATGGACGGGTCGCGGACCCTGCCGAGCGTCGTCCTGTTCGTCGGCCAGGACGACTACATCACCGGCGAGACCGCGCGCCGTCTGGCGCGAGCCCGTCCCGACGACGTGTGCGCCCTGGTCAAACGGCGGATGGGTGACGGCGACTGGCGGTTCGTGACGCACGGCGCCGCCTGGTCCGCCCCGGCGGTGAGCGGGCTGATCCTCAAGGCGCTCGTCTCGGACGCCGGCCTGACCACCGGCGAGCCCGTCCGGGACGTCGTGATCACCGTCCCCGCCTACTTCGGTGACGAGGAGCGGCGCGCCACGGTGCTCGCCGGCGAGTACGCCGGCCTGAATGTCGTGGACGTCATCAACGAGCCCACCGCCGCCGCGCTGTCCTACGGATTCGCCCGCTTCGAGGTCGGCAGCCGCCGGACGCTCACGGGCCCGGGCACGATCGCCGAGGAGGTCGCGCTCGTCTACGACCTCGGCGGCGGGACGTTCGACGTCACCATCGTCGAGCTGGCCGACCGCAGGGTGTCCGTCGTCGCCACTGATGGTGATCACCAGCTCGGCGGGGCCGACTGGGACGAGAAGATCGTGCTGTTCCTCTCCGACCGCTTCCTCGAGGCCCATCCCGAGGCCGACGACCCGCTCGACGACGGCGAGGCGGCGCAGGAACTGCAGCTCGCCGCCGAGCGCGCCCGCCTGGAGCTGACCGAGGCGACGTCCACGGTGGTGACGGTCAGCCACAGCGGCAGGTCGCTGGACATCACGCTCACCCGCGACGAGCTGGAGCGCCTTACCGCCGGCCTGCTCGACCGCACCGTCACGCTGACCCGGGCCGCGATCGACGCGGCCCGGGAGCGCGGGGTGCGTGGGATCGACCGGGTGCTGCTCGTCGGCGGGGCGTCGCGGATGCCGGCGGTGGCGCGGCGGCTGGCGGCGGAGCTGTCCGTCCCGGTGGAGCTGACCGACCCGGATCTCGCCGTCGCCCGCGGCGCCGCGATCTACGGCGAGAAGAAGGCGCTGGAGCGGATGGTCGCGGCCGATCTGGTCACCCGCGGCCAGCTCGTGGACGGCGCCGCCGTCGACACCGCCGCCGCCGCGGACCTTGACGCCGCGTGCCGGCGGCTGGCCGACGCCCTCGGGCTGTCCGCCGAGCGGGTCCGGCGGACGGTCGAGGTCCAGGTCGTCAACGTGGTCTCCCGTGGCTTCGGAGTGCTCGCGCTGAACCGGTTCGGCGACCAGGGCGCGGTCTTCCTGGTTCACCGCAACGACCGGCTGCCGGTCGCGGTCCGCCGTCCGTTCGGGACGGTACGTGACGATCAGGACACGGTGACCGTCTACGTGGTGGAGCAGGCCGGCGGGGTCGAGTCGCCGAGGGTCGAGGACAACAAGGTCATCGCCGAGGCGGAGATCACCGGAATCCCACCGGGCTATCCCGCCGGAACCCAGATTGAAATCATGTTCCGGATGGGCTTTGACGGCATCCTCGAGGTGACGGCACGACACGAGGGGCTCGCCGACCGGCCGCTGACCGTCCGGGTGGAGACCTCGGCGGCGCTGAGCCAGGCCGACGTCGCCCGCGAACGGGAGCAGGTCGCTCGGGCGCGGCGTGAGCGGGGTGAGGGGCCTTTCGGCTCCGGGCCGTCCGGCTCGGGGCCGTCCGACGACGGCCCGTCCGGTGGCGGGCCGTCCGGGGCGGGCGGCGGGGGAGACCCGCTGCGCAAGGGCCGGCCCGGGGACGACCGCGGCGGGCTGGGCGGCTCGCCCGGCGCGCCCGGCTGGACGTAGCCGCCGCCCTGCGCTGGTGGTGCCGGTCAGCGACGGCGCCGGACGGAACGGCCGGAGAGCGTCACGGAAAGGGAGTCCACGGTGCTGCCCTTCGACTCGAACGACTACCGGCGGCGCGTGCTCGCGGCCGTGCATGCCCGCGGCGGCGCCGAGCAGAGCGACCCCTTCGAGCTCTACGACATCCCGATCGAGGAGGTCCCGCGGCTCAGCGATGAGCAGGTCCGGGTGCGAGTCGACGCCGTCTGGGCGTTCTGGCAGCGCAGCCGGGACCATCCCCGCTACCGGGGTGTGATCATCGCGTTGCTGGGCCTGCACGACGAGCTGTCCGCGGCGCTGGCCACCGCCGCCTCCCGCGCCGAGCTCGCCGCCCGGGTCGGCGTCGCGCGCGAGGCCCGCGACGGTGAGCGCCTCGCCGAGCTCGACGCCGCCGTCCGCCGGCTGGTCAGCCGGTTCGGCGGCCTCCCGGAGGACAAGCTGGCCGGGCTGCGCGCCCTCGCCGCCGCGCACGGTGTCGACGACGCCGCGTTCGCGCTGCGCACCCGCAGGTACCGGGTGCTGCCCGCGGGCACGCCCGAGCGGGCGGACGCCACGTCGACGCGCCGACCCGTCCCGGCCGAGGTGATACGCCAGGTGCGAGCCGACCTCGACGAGCTTGGCCGGATCGCGGGCGTGACCCCGCAGCGGAGCCTGTTCGACCTGCTGGGGATCGCGCCGGGCGCCAGCCGGGAGGAGATCAGGGCCGTCCGCGACGCCGCCGCCGCCCGCAACCGCGAGCGCCGGCCGGACCGGCGGCGGGCCCTGCTGGACGACCTGCTGACCGCCGTGCGGGCCCTGCTCGTCGACGGCGACCCCGAGGCGTATCTGGACGCGCTGGTCGAACCCGTGAAGATTGTGCTGCGCCCGCGGGTCGCCACCGCCGTGCTCATCGAGGACCGCCTGCTGCCCTCGGCCGCCGCCGAGCTTGTCGCGGCGGCCGAGACGGAGGGCCTCGACCCCGGCCGGGCGCGCGCGGTCGTCGCCGACCTCGCCCGCGAGCACGGCGTGGACGCCCCGGTCGTGGCGCACACCCCGCGGTCGGGGGCCGGCTCGCCCGCCGGTGGGCCGTCCACGGGCGCGGCCTTCGACGGCGACGCGGGTGACGGTCCGGGCAGCGGTGGTCGGGGGAGCGGTGGTCGGGGCGGCCCGTCGCCGGTCAACCCGGTGCCGGTGCGTCCTGAGACCGGGCGTCCTGAGTCTGTGCGTCCGGAGCCGGTGCGTGCCGCCGACTGGCAGAGCGCGCTCTCCCGGGCGCGGGCCGCGCTGCGTGCCGGCCGCCCGATCGCCGCCAGCGACGAGATCACCCGCGCCCGTGAGATCGCCGGGGAGACGTTGCCCCCGATCCGGGCGGTCGGCGACGAGGTGGAGCGCGCCATCCGGGCAGCCGGCGAGCGCTGGCGCGCGATCGTCGCGGAGCTCGCCGCCAACCGCCAGCACGCGGTGGTCCGTCTCGCCGACGAGCTGGCCCGCCTCGGCGCGGACGTGCCGGGCCCCGACGGACGCGTCCTCGACGAGGTGCGCGCGGCGGCCCAGGCTCGGTGCGCCCAGGCGGATGACCTCGCCCGGCGGGCCCGGGCGCAGTCCGGCCCGGAACGGATCCGGCTCGCCCGCGAAGCCCTGGCCCTCGCCGCGGACCACGACGAGGCACAGGAGCTGGCGGGAACCTCCTCATCCGGCGACCATCAGCCGCAGCCCTCGGCGTCGGCGTCGGCGTCGACCGCGACGGCGGCCTCGGACGCGGCAGCAGCGGTGGGATCCGGTGCCGATCCGCTCCCGGCTTCCAACCGGCCGGGCGGGCCGCCGGCGGGTCAGCCGTCCGGGCAGCGGGTCGAGGCCGGCCGGACCGCGGAGGCCGAGCGCGTCGTCGAGCCACCGAGCGGCGTGGCCGCCCGGTGGGACGGCGCCTCCGTGGTGATCAGCTGGCGGCCGACGACCACCCCCGGCGAGGCCCGCTACCGGATCCGCCGGATCACCGCGGACGGCAACTCACGCGCGGTCGGGGTCACCTCGGCCACCACCATCGAGGACGGCGGTGTCTTCCGCGGCGCGTCGATCCCCGAGTACGAGGTGATCGCCGGGATCGACGGCGCCTGGTCGCGCCCGGCCCGCTGGCCGAGCCCGACTCCCACCCTCGTTCCCACTCCCACGCCCGTTCCCACTGCCACGCCCGTCCCCGGCCCCGCGGCCGCTCCGGGTGCCGGGCCGGCCCGAGCGCCGGAGCCTGCGCGGGACGCCGCCACGCGGCCGGAACCCGCGGCCGCCACATCCGGCGCACACGCTGAATCCGGCGGGCACGTCGAGCCTGGGCGGCGCGTCGAGCCCGGGGCGCACACCGAAGCCGCTGCGCGCGTCGAGGCCGGGCCGCCGTCCGGGCCGCCGTTGTTCGTGGTGCCGCCGCCGGGGCCGCACACCGCGGCCGACGACGTGGGGTCCGTGCCCGACCTGCGGATGGTCGACGGGCGTCTGTGCTGGACCTGGCCGGTCGGCTGCACGGAGATGATGGTCACGGCGCGGGCGGACCTGCCTCCGGCCGGCGCGCAGGAGCTCGGCTCCACCACGCGCAAGGTGACCAACACCCGCTATGACATCGACGGTGGCTTCCTGCTGCCGGCAGTCCGTCCACTGCATGTCGCGCTCTTCGTGTGCGTGCGGGTCCGCGGTGAGCTGGTCGTCGCGGGCACGGCGGCCGGACGGTGCCTGGTCGATCCCGCCGGTGGGCTGACGGTGGTCGGCCCGGAGCCGCACGGGGGCGCCGGGGCGGCGGCCGCGGGCGTCGCCGGGAGCAACCAGAAGCCCGAGAGGACCACATAGAGGCCGCGCGGCCACCGGGGGAGCGTCGGAGCCGGACCGGCCGGTGCGACCCGGTGGCCGCACCGTTCGCCGTCCGGAGGGACCCGCGGGCGGCGTTGTATGGTTTCGATCGTGCTTCTCCTGTCTCGACATCGGTGATCGCCGCGCTCTCAGGGTCCGATGAGTGCGCCTCGCCCAGGCGCGCGCACGCAACAGTGTCGAGAACGAGGAGTTTGTCCCGGCCATGGCCGACGCACCGATAGTCCGTCCCACACCGGTCAGCGGGTTCCCCGAGTGGCTTCCCGACGTCCGGATGGTCGAGCTCCGCTGGCTCGACACCATCCGAGCCACCTTCGAGCGGTACGGGTTCTGCTCCGTGGAGACCCCGTCGGTGGAGGCTCTCGAGGCCCTGATGGCCAAGGGCGAGACGTCGCAGGAGGTCTACACCCTGCGCCGCCTGCAGGCGGAGGACGACGACGACAGCGCGCGCCTCGGCCTGCACTTCGACCTGACCGTGCCGTTCGCCCGGTACGTCGCCGCCCACTTCAACGACCTGGTCTTCCCGTTCAAGCGCTACCAGATCCAGCGGGTGTGGCGGGGCGAGCGGCCGCAGGAGGGCCGGTTCCGGGAGTTCACTCAGTGTGACATCGACGTCATCAACGTCGACAACGTCCCGCTGCACTTCGACGCCGAGCTGCCCCGGATCGTGCACGAGGTCCTCACGACGCTCGCCGTCCCGTCCTGGACGTTGAACATCAACAACCGCAAGATCCTGCAGGGGTTCTACGAGGGGCTCGGCATCGGTGACCCGCTCGCCGTCATCCGCGCCGCGGACAAGATCGACAAGATTGGCGCGCGCGGGGTCGAGGCGCTGCTGACGGGGCCGGTCGGGCTCACGGCCGAGCAGGCGCGCGCCTGCCTCGACCTGGCCCAGGTCCGGGGCTCCGACGCCGGTGTCATCGACGAGATCGGCCGGCTCGGGGTCAAGTCCGAGCTCCTGACGGAAGGGCTCGACGAGCTGGCCCGGGTGCTGGACGACCTGGCCGACCTGCCGGCGGGCGCCGTCGTGGCCGACCTGTCGATCGCCCGCGGCCTGGACTACTACACCGGCACCGTCTACGAGGCCAAATTCGTCGATGCGCCCGGGTACGGCAGCATCTGCTCCGGTGGCCGGTACGACGACCTCGCGGGCACCTTCATCCGGCGCAACCTCCCCGGTGTCGGGATCTCGATCGGTCTCACCCGCATCTTCGCCAAGCTCGTCGCGGACGGCCTCATCGGCGCGGGCCCGTCCAGCCCGGCCCAGGTGCTCATGGTGATCCCGAGCGACGAGCGCCGCGCCGAGGCGTTCGCGACCGCCCGGCTGCTGCGCGGCCGCGGCCTCAACGTGGAGACCTACCACCAGGCCGACAAGCTGGCGAAGCAGATCAGGTACGCCTCACGCAAGGGCATCGGGCACGTCTGGTTCCCGCCGTTCGCCGACGACCGCCCGCACGAGGTGAAGGACATGGCCACCGGCGACCAGGGCCCGGCCGACCCGACGGCGTGGACACCCGCGGGCTGACGCCCGACACGGCACCGCACGGCCGACACGGCACCGCACGGCCGACACGGCACCGCACGGCCTCGCGCGATTCACGGTAGGCGCCGAGCGCCACGCGGCCGCGCCGTCGGCCGGCGGCGCGGGAGACGGGCCGGTCGACAGTCGCGGCCGCGTGGGAGACACGGTGCCCGCCGCGGCGCGGGACCGGCCGGGAGCTGACGGGGGCGGAGACCCCCGGCCGGACCGCGCCACTCGGGCGGGCACCGGACCCCTCGCCGCCTGTGGCGAGGCGCCCACATCCGGTGTACCACGGTGCGTCGCCAGTGCCACCGCTGTGTTCCGGACGGGTCACCGGACGGGTAAGTGGGTGACGACACGGGCCGGTTGGGCGGTTCGAACGTAACCGGTCCGGTGCATGCCGATGCCGGTCGGCGGGCGTGGGTTGGTTTCTCGTCGTGGCTCCGTCGATGCTGCATCCGGATGGTGCGGGTGGAGCCGATACCGTGGGGCGCAGCCGCTCGTGTCCCGCGCCGGGTGGTTTGGACGCCGCCGGCGCTTGAGCACGGCCTGGCGCGAACGCGGTCCGGCTGCGCCGGACGTCCACGAGTGGAGACGGTGAAGGTCGCTGTGGTGGAGGTCGGAGTGCCTGACGAGATCGACGAGACGGCCGGGTCGGAGCAGCTCGACGAGCTGAGCCCCGGCCCCGCGGCGGCCCGGATGAAGGTCCAGGTCATAGCCCGAACGGAGTTCCTTCCGCCGGACGACGTCCCGTGGAGCACCGACGCCGAGGGCGGCCAGGCGCTCGCGGAGTTCGCCGGGCGCGCCTGCTACCAGAGCTGGAACAAGCCGAACCCGGCGACGGCGACGAACGCCGGCTACCTGCGGCACATCCTCGACGTCGGCCACCTGTCGGTGCTCGAGCACGGAACGGTCTCGCTGTACATCACCGGTGTCTCCCGGAGCCTGACCCACGAGCTCGTCCGGCACCGGCACTTCTCCTACAGCCAGCTCTCCCAGCGCTACGTCCCCGAGCACGACGCGGCCGTCGTCGAGCCCGAGGTGATCGCCTCCGACCCCGAGCTGCACGCCCTGTTCACCGAGGCGGCCGCCGCGTCCATGGACGCGTACGCGCGGCTGCTGGAGGGTCTCGAGAAGCGTTTCGCCGAGGTGTCCGCGCCGACCTCGCGCCGCAAGCAGGCTCGTCAGGCGGCCCGTTCGGTGCTGATGAACGCCACCGAGACCAGGATCGTCGTCACCGGCAACTACCGTGCCTGGCGGCACTTCATCGGGATGCGGGCCAGCGAGCACGCCGACGTCGAGATCCGTGGGCTGGCGATCGCCGCGCTGCGCGCCCTGCGGGACGTGGCACCGAACGTCTTCGCGGACTTCCGGGTGACCACCCTCGACGACGGCACGGAGGTGGCTTCCAGCCCGCTGGTCGGCGAGGGCTGACCCAGGCCGGGGCTGACGAAGCCGGGCGGGCCCGTTCTGTGCGGGCGGGCTCGTTTCGGGGGCGGGCTCGTTCCGAGCGGGCCGGGCGGGTCCGTTCCGGGCGAGCCGGAGCCCGTCCCGCCGTCCGCGCTGGACCATGCCGCCCATGTCCGTCCATGCCGATCGGGGATGCCCGTCGGGAAAGCCGTCCCGACCGCGTCGCGTCCAAAGGGCCGTCAGGCCAGGGCCGTGTCGACGCCCGCAAGGGACCACCGGCCCGGCGTTCACGCGACGTTCGCCCGGGTTTTGTCCGGGCGGAGTTAACCGGGTCCAGCCTTACAACGGATCAGCGTTCCGCCCGGTGTCGAGGGAACGATGGTGGGGCCGCCGGCAGCGATACCGGCACGGCACGGCACCCACGCGGTAACGACACATGCGAGGCACGGTACAGACGAGGCAACGGCGCCGAGGCGGGACCAGCAGAGAGGGCGGGCATGATCAACGTCGCCGAGATCGGCGCGGAGTCCGGTGTGCAGAGCACGGGGCCGCTGTCCACCGAGGAGCTGCGACTGATCGACGCCTATTGGCGCGCCGCCAACTACCTCGCGGTGGGGCAGATCTACCTGCTCGACAATCCGTTGCTCACCGAGCCGCTGCGGGCTGAGCACATCAAGCCACGGCTGCTCGGGCACTGGGGTACCACGCCCGGGCTCAACCTCATCTACGCCCACATGAACCGCGTCATCCGCCGCAACGACCTCGACGCGATCTACGTGATCGGCCCTGGCCACGGCGGGCCGGGCATCGTGGCCAACACCTACCTCGAGGGTACGTACAGCGAGATCTACCCCTCCATCACCCAGGACAGGGAGGGCCTGCGCCGGCTGTTCCGGCAGTTCTCGTTCCCCGGGGGAATTCCCAGCCATGTGGCGCCGGAGGTGCCCGGTTCCATTCATGAAGGCGGTGAGCTGGGGTACGCGCTCACCCACGCCTACGGCGCCGCCTTCGACAATCCGGGCCTGGTGGTCGCCGCCGTCGTCGGTGACGGCGAGGCGGAGACCGGCCCGCTGGCTGCGAGCTGGCACTCCAACAAGTTCCTCGACCCGGTGCGCGACGGCGCGGTGCTGCCGATCCTGCACCTCAACGGATACAAGATCGCTCAGCCGACGATCCTCGCCCGCATCCCCGAGTCGGAGCTCGACGCGCTGATGCGCGGCTACGGCTACGAGCCGCTGCACGTCACCGGCGACGACCCCGCCGACGTCCACCAGCAGTTCGCCCGGGTGCTCGACACCGCTGTCTCGCGGATCTTCGACATTCAGGACCGCGCCCGCCGCGGCGGCGACTCGTCCCGCCCGGTGTGGCCGATGATCGTCCTGCGCACGCCGAAGGGGTGGACGGGTCCGTCGACGGTCGACGGCCGGCCGGTCGAGGGGAACTGGCGCTCGCACCAGGTGCCGATCGCCGAGCTGCACAACAACCCCGAGCATCTCGCCCTGCTGGAGTCGTGGCTGCGCAGCTACCGGCCCTGGGAGTTGTTCGACGCCGACGGGCGGCTGGTCCCGGAGCTCGCGGCGCTGGCTCCCGTCGGCACCCGCCGGATGAGCGCCAACCCGCACGCCAACGGCGGTGAGCTGCTGCGTGACCTGACGTTGCCGGACTTCCGCGACTACGCCGTCGACGTTCCCCAGCCGGGAGTGGGCTCCAACGAGGCGACGCGGGTGCTCGGCGGCTTCCTGCGCGACGTCATGCGCTCGAACCCGAACACCTTCCGTGTGATGGGCCCGGACGAGACCGCGTCGAACCGCCTCGGGGCGTTGTTCGAGACCACGTCCCGGGCCTGGAACGCCGAGACGGTGCCGACCGACGAGGACCTCGCCCCGGACGGCCGGGTGATGGAGGTGCTCTCCGAGCACCTGTGCCAGGGCTGGCTGGAGGGCTACCTGCTCACCGGCCGGCACGGCTTCTTCTCGTGCTATGAGGCGTTCATCCACATCGTCGACTCGATGGTGAACCAGCACGCGAAATGGCTGAAGGCGACCCGGCACATTCCCTGGCGCCGGCCGATAGCCTCCCTGAACTACCTGCTCACCAGCCATGTCTGGCGCCAGGACCACAACGGCTTCTCGCACCAGGACCCGGGCTTCATCGACCACGTGGTCAACAAGAAAGCCGAGATCATCCGGGTCTACCTGCCGCCGGACGCGAACACGCTGCTCTCGGTGGCCGACCACTGCCTGCGCAGCCGGCATTACATCAACGTCATCGTCGCCGGCAAGCAGCCGGCACTGAACTACCTGCCGATGTCGGACGCGATCGCGCACTGCACCCGCGGCCTGGGTATCTGGGACTGGGCGAGCAACGACCACACCGAGGACGGCGACGGCACCCCCGACGTCGTCATGGCCTGCGCCGGGGACATCCCGACCCTGGAGACGCTGGCCGCGGTCGACATCCTGCGCCAGAACTTCCCCGAGCTGAAGGTGCGGGTCGTCAACGTCGTCGACCTGATGTGCCTGCAGGCGGAGGCCGAGCACCCGCACGGCATGTCCGACGCGCGCTTCGACGCGCTGTTCACCGAGGACCGGCCGATCATCTTCGCCTACCACGGCTACCCGTGGCTGATCCACCGCCTCACCTACCGGCGGCGGAACCACGGCAACCTGCACGTCCGCGGTTACATCGAGGAGGGCACGACGACCACGCCCTTCGACATGGTCATGATGAACAACCTCGACCGCTTCCACCTGGTCGTGGACGTGATCGACCGGGTCGCCAGCCTCGGCGCCCGCGCGGCGCACGTCAGGCAGCGAATGATCGACGCCCGTCTCGCCGCCCGCGCCTACACCCGCGACCATGGCGAGGACGACCCGCGCATCCGTGACTGGACGTGGCCTTACTGACAGAGGCTTTACCGGCCGACCGACCGTCTGACTGGAGGCCTTGCTGGCCGACCGACCCGACCGTCTGACCGGGGCCTTGCTGGCCGACCGACCCGACCGTCTGACCGGGGCCTTGCTGGCCGCGACCGCACTGACCGAGGGCATGCTGACCGAGAGCGGTACGCGCCCACCCCGCCGGGAAGGACCGATAGACGTGGCGGACGTCCCGACGCGGGCTCCGGCCGGCGCCGTCGCGGCAGTGAACGTGCTCGTGGTGAACGCGGGCTCGTCCAGTGTGAAGCTGCGCCTGCTCGGCTCGGACGACCGGGTGCTGGCCGCACACGACCTGCGCGCCGTGGCGGGGCGGCCCGACCCGGCGGAGCTGGAACAGGCCGTCGACGCCCTCGCGCACGCCGGCGAGGTCACCGTCACCGGACATCGCGTCGTGCACGGCGGGTCGACCTTCACCGACCCGGTGCTCGTCGACGAGCAGGTCGAACGGCGCCTGCGGGAACTCGTCTCCCTGGCGCCGCTGCACCAGCCGGCCGCGCTGGCGGCGCTGGCCGACGTGTCGGAGGCGCTCCCCGGTGTCCCACGCGTGGCCTGCTTCGACACCGCCTTCCACTCCCGGATGCCGCTCGAGGCCATCACCTACCCGGTCCCGGCCCGGTGGCGAGAGCAGTACGGCGTCCGCCGCTACGGGTTCCACGGCCTGTCGCACGCCTACGCCGCCCGGCGGGCGGCCGAGCTGACAGGAGCGCGCCGGATGGTCACCGCTCACCTGGGCTCGGGCGCGTCGCTGGCCGCCGTGCGGGACGGCGTCAGCATCGACACCACAATGGGCTTCACCCCGCTGGAAGGCCTGGTGATGGCCACCCGCTCCGGCACGGTCGACCCGGGTCTCCTGCTCTGGCTGCAGACCGAACAGGGGATGACCGCTCAGGAGCTCACCGACGTGCTGTTCCACGAGAGCGGCATGACCGGCCTGGTCGGGTCGGCGGACATGCGGGCCATCCTGACCGGCGCGCGCCGGGCGGGCACCCCCGAGGCGCTCGGCATGGCCGTCTACCTGCACCGACTGCGAGCCGAGACAGCCGCGATGACGGCATCGCTCGGCGGCCTGGACGCACTCGTCTTCACCGGCGGCGTCGGGGAGCACGCCGGCCCGGTACGTTCCGGGGCCGCCACCGGCCTCGCCTTCCTCGGGGTCGCGGTCGACGAGGAGCGCAACCTCTCCTACACCGGCGGCGACCTCGACATCAGCGCACCGGACGCACCTGTGCGCACCCTGATCATCGAAGCGCGCGAGGACATCGAGATCGCCCGCGCCGCCCGCGAACTCCTGGCCTCCCTGACCTGAGCCCTTCGGGGCGCCGGCCAGGTGAAACTGTGGGCTGCTACGGTCTCGTGGTGTGATCGGCACATTCCGGAGTGTTTCTCCCGGCTCCCGGAGCGGGGGCCGCTGAGTGGTGGGCTCGGGCGGCGGCTTCGGCGGATTCGGTGGCTTAGGCGGTTCAGGGGGTTCAGGCGGTGCCGGGGGAGCCGGAGGTGCGGGCGGTGCCGGCGGCTCGGGGGCCGTCAGCCGGCTACGCCGGTGGAGCAGGCGGGATGACGCCGACAGCGCCCCGGTGCTCGACCTCACCGACGTCGACGAGGTCACCACGATGTTGCTCGCGCCCCCGGCCGAGTACGCGGGGCTGCGCCGGCGGGTCGTCGACCAGTTCACGATCGTCAGTGCCAACCGCTGTCGGCTTACCCGCTCGGTGAACTGGGGCCCGCTCGACGGGCTGCTGAACAGCATCGTTCCGGGTACCGGGCGGCTCGACACCGTCGGCCGGCTGCCGCCGGAGGTCTGCCTGCTGCTGCCGATCTCCACGTTGCCCAAACGTGCCCTGGTCGGATTCAATCTTGCCGGTCCGAGTGGCTCCGACGCCCACCTGATGCCGTACGGGACGTCCGTCGCGATCCAGGGCAACCTGATCGCGCTGCTCGCCGACGCCATCGGCTGCCCGCTGCCCGGCCCGGCGCGCCGTGTCGTGGACGCGATCTCCAGGTTCCGCCCGGGGCGGCTGTCCGGCAACCTGCCTGGGCTGGTGCCCCGCAAGGGACGTCCGCTCTCGCTCGAGGCCGTCGCGACCTATCTCGCGCGCGAGGCGGATCTGTCGGTGCCGGATGTGACACTGCGGTCGTGGCAGGCGCTGCTCGAGCCGGCCCAGCTTCTGCTGCGCTCGGCGCTGGCGGAGCCCTTCGACCCGCTGAGCAGTGCGGACACGATGCTGCTCGCCGCCGGCGAGCTCTGGCGTGATCCGGACGTCCCCACACCGCTGGAGGTCGCGCACATCGGTTACTACCTGCGGGAGTTCACCGCCTGGATCGACGAGCTGAGCCTGGCGGGCCCGGCCGCGGTGCCGGTGCTGAGCACGGTGGCGGAGTACGGGCGGCGCTGGGAGGCGCTCGCCGCCGTCACCCTGGACCCGTACCGCCCCTGCCTGATCAAGATGTCCGAGGAGCGGCGGACGGTGCTGGCTCGGCGTTGCCCCGTCCGTGACGAGTCTCTCACTCTGCGGCAGCGGTGGCTGGCGCCGGTGGCCCTCGTCGACATCGACCCGGGCGGCCCGGGCAGCTACCACGTGAGCGTGGGCACCGACGACACCAGTATCGAGCTGAGCACGCCGATCACGGTCGACCTGGAGCACCGCCGGATCGCCCGGACCTACGTCGAGGACGTCCACCAGAACCGTGAGGTGTACGCGTTCTACACCACCGATGCGCGCCGGGCGGCGCGGGCGAAGCTGGTGGTGGGTCTGAGCGTCTCGCCGGACGTCGCCCGCGTCACGCTGGCGATCCTGGTCCTGATGTGCCTCACCGTGGCCTTGTCGGCGTTGCCGTTCGAGCTCGGAGCCGACGCGGTCGCGGTCGTCGCGGTGCCGTCGTCGTTCGCCGCGACCCTGCTGCTGACCAGGGAGCGGTCGAGCCTCGCGGCCTGGGTGCTCGGCCCGGCCAAGCAGGCACTGCTCGCGCTGCTGGTGGCGCTGGCCGTGCTTTCGGGGCTGCGTGCCCTGGGCTGGCACACCCCGCCGGCGGACCCGGGCGGGTCGATCATGTCGGTTCCGGGAGTGTCGTCCCAGCTAGGGGCGCTGGTCCCGGCCGTGCCACCGGGGCGTTCGGTGAGCTTGTCCGCATTGGTGGCCGCGACGGACCAGCCGGGCACGTGGCAGGTGGGAGGAGCTGGTCCGCACCGGTGAACGGCGACCGCCGCACCGGCTGTGGCGGTACCCTGAACACACTGTCGTGCGAGACGGGGCGGTGGGCATGCCGAAGAACTACGGCGCGGGCGTCACTGGTGGCGCGGCCGCCTGTGGCGCGGCTCGCGTGGGCGGCCCGCTGTCGTTCGTCCGTCTCGGTCGTCGTGAGCTGTGGATGCGGCTCGACCGAAACATGGTCGCCGGTGCCCGTCGAGGGTCTACGAGCCATCCTCCCGCCGCCTCCCCGGGCGCGGCGAGGGTGGCATCCGGGTCATGAAAGCCGCTCAGAAGTAGTTCCTGGTTCCTGCCCCGGCCCGCCGGTGCGGCGGCCGACCCGGCGTGAGGCGTCCGGTCGGTGCCGCCCGCCCGCGGTGGGGGGCCGCCGACTGGCGCCGCTCGGCGACTGTCGGAGGAGATGTCGGAGGTGCCCGCTAGCGTGGCAGGTATGTCAGCATTGCCCCCGGCCCCGTTCGGGCGGATGATCACGGCGATGATCACGCCGTTCACCGCGGACGGCGGGCTGGACGTCCCCGGCGCCGCGGCGCTCGCGGAGCATCTCGTCGACGCCGGTAATGACGCGCTGGTCATCAACGGCACCACGGGCGAGTCGCCCACGACGTCGGATGCCGAGAAGGACATCCTGGTGCGCGTCGTCCGTGACGCGGTCGGCAGCCGCGCCCAGGTGATCGCCGGTGTCGGCACGAACGACACCCGGCACACCGTCGAGCTGGCCGAGGCGGCCGAGAAGGCGGGCGCCGACGGCCTGCTCGTGGTCGCGCCGTATTACAACAAGCCGCCGCAGGCCGGGCTGCTCGCGCACTTCCGGGCAGTCGCCGACGCGACATCCCTGCCTGTGATGATCTACGATATTCCCGGCAGGTCCGGTGTACCGGTCGCGACCGAGACTCTCCTGAAGTTGGCCGAGCACTCGCGTATCGTCGCGGTCAAGGACGCCAAGGACGATCTCTCCGCGTCTTCGTGGGTACTGGCCAACACCGGCCTCGCCTACTACTCGGGCACGGACGTGCTCAATCTTCCGCTTCTGTCCGTCGGTGCGTGCGGTGTGGTCAGTGTCGTCGGTCACGTGGCCAGCCCCGCCATTCGGGCGATGATCGAGGCCTTCGGGGCCGGTGAGGTGGGTCGGGCGATCGCGCTCCACAAGGGCTTGCTGCCCGCATATCAGGGAATCTTCCGCACTCAGGGTGTGATCACGGCAAAGGCGGCGCTGGCCATGGCCGGCCTGCCCGCGGGGCCGGTCCGCTCCCCGCTCGTCGACGCGACGGAGGCCGAACGAGCCCAGCTGCGTGCCGACCTGGCCGCGGCCGTGCTCGATCCCGGGCCCCCGCCCGGGCCCGCGGGACCGGGTGCCGCCGCGGTCGTCCCGGGGACGGCGGCCTCATGATGCATCCGCACCCGGAGCTGGGCCCCCCACCGCCGCTGCGTGCCGACGGCCTGAGGATCATCCCGCTCGGCGGCCTCGGTGAGATCGGTCGCAACATGACCGTGTTCGAGCATGCCGGGCGGCTGCTCATCGTCGACTGCGGGGTGCTCTTCCCCGAGACCGACCAGCCCGGCGTCGACCTCATCCTGCCGGACTTCACCGCAATCCGGGACCGCCTGCAGGACATCGAGGCGGTCATCCTCACGCACGCGCACGAGGACCACATCGGCGCCGTCCCGTACCTGCTGCGCGAACGGCGTGACATCCCCCTGGTCGGCACCCGGCTGACGCTCGCGCTCATGGTGGCCAAGCTCGCCGAACACCGCATCCAGCCGGTGACCCTGCAGATCCGCGAGGAGGAGAGGCACTCGTTCGGTCCCTTCGACCTCGAGTTCCTCGCCGTCAACCACTCCATCCCGGACGCGGTCGCGGTCGCGATCCGCACCGACGCGGGCCTGGTGCTGCACACCGGCGACTTCAAAATGGACCAGCTCCCGCTGGACGGGCGGCTCACCGACCTGGGCGGCTTCGCCCGGCTCGGCCGCGAGGGCGTCGACCTGCTGCTCTCGGACTCGACCAACGCCGAGGTCCCCGGCTTCGTCGCCTCGGAGCGCGCGATCGCCCCCGTGCTCGACAAGGTCTTCCGCGAGGCGGACAGGCGCATCGTCGTCGCGTGTTTCGCCAGCCACGTCCACCGCGTGCAGCAGGTGCTCGACGCCGCCGAGTCGCACGGCCGGTCGGTCTGCTTCATCGGCCGGTCGATGGTCCGCAACATGGGTGTCGCCCGTGATCTCGGCCTGCTGCGCGTGCCGCCCGGCCTGGTGATCGACAGCCGGGACGTCGACTCGCTTCCCGACCGCAACATCTGCCTGGTCTCGACCGGGTCGCAGGGCGAGCCGCTGTCCGCGCTGTCCCGCATGGCCAACCGGGACCACGCGATCCGGATCCAGGAGGGCGACACGGTCGTCCTGGCCTCCAGCCTGATCCCGGGCAACGAGACGGCCGTGTTCCGGGTGATCAACGGCCTGACCAGGTGGGGCGCTCGGGTCGTACACAAGGGCGTGGCGATGGTCCACACCTCCGGGCACGCCCCGGCCGGTGAGCTGCTCTACGTGCTCAACGCGACCAAGCCGTCGAACATGATGCCCGTCCACGGTGAGTGGCGGCACCTACGTGCGCACGGCGCGCTCGCGGAGGCCACCGGCGTCCCACCGGACCGGGTCATCATCGCCGAGGACGGCATGGTCGTCGACCTCATCGACGGCCAGGCGGAGATCACCGGGGCGGTGCCCTGCGGGATGGTCTTCGTCGACGGGCTCGCCGTCGGCGACGTCGGGGAGTCGAGCCTGAAGGACCGGCGGATCCTCGGCGAGGAGGGCTTCATCACGATCACGGTCGTGGTGGACGCCGCCGCCGGCAAGGTCGTCGTCGGCCCGGACCTCTCCGCCCGCGGCTTCTCCGACTCCCGGGCCGCGTTCGAGGAGGTCCGCGGCAAGCTCGCGGACGCCCTCGCCGACGCGATGCGTTCCGGCATGACCGACACGAACGCGCTGCAGCAGCTCGTCCGGCGCACGGTCGGTCGTTGGGTCAACGACCGCTACCGCCGCCGCCCGATGATCCTCCCGGTCGTCCTGGAGGTCTGAGCAGGTCCTCCCGGCCCTGGACCAGCCCCATGGTCCAGGGCCGGTTCTTTGTCCTGATAGTCAATTGGTCGATATATACCGTGCGACGGTATATCTTTGCGCGTATGGCTATGGAGGACATGCGGGAACCGACGTTCCTGGTGCTCGCCGCGCTGGCTGACGGTCCGCGCCACGGGTACGCGGTGATCCGCGAGGTCACGGACATATCGGGCGGTCGGGTGACCATGCGGCCGGGCACGCTCTACGGCGCGCTGGACCGCCTCGCCGGCGAGGGCCTCGTGCGCGTCGAGCGCGAGGAGGTCGTCAACGGGCGGCTGCGGCGGTACTACGCGCTGACCGATGACGGGGCGGGAGTGCTCACGGAGCAGACCGAGCGGCTGCGGGCCAACGTCGCCGAGGCTGACCGCAGGCTGCGCCTGCGCGTCCGGCACGCGACGGGCCCGGCGGCGGCGTTCGCGCGAGTGGCCAGGCCGACGCCCCCAAGCGCCCCGGCGATCGGCTGAGGGCGCGGCGGACGATGAGCACGGAGATACCTGACCCGCGGTCGCACCAGGGCGGCGCTGATCTGCCAGGCGGCGCCGACCTGCCAGGTGGCGCCGACCTGCCAGGTGGCGCCGACCTGCCAGGTGGCGCTGATCAGCCACCTGGCGCCCAGTGGCCGGGCGGCGCCGAGCCGCCGGGGCCTGAGACCGCCTACCGCCGCTTGCTGCTCTGCTACCCGCGCCGCTGGCGGGAGGCCCGCGGCGAGGAGCTCCTCGGCACGCTGCTCGACGGCGCCGAGGCGGCCGGGCGTACCCGGCCGAGCAGGGCGGAGGCGGTTGACCTCGTCGTGCACGGCCTGGCGACCAGGTGCGCTGTCGGCGCCGGCGTTCTGCCGGCCGGCGTACGCGGCGCGACCGCGGCGCTGGCACTGGCCATCGGCGCGGGGCTCAGCGCGGTCTGCCTGGTGATGGCCGAGCGGCAGCCGGCCGTGGATCAGCGCCTGGCGGCCTGGCCCACCGTCGCGCACCCATGGGCGGACCGGGGGCTAGGGCCCTTCCTCACCACCGGCCCGCTGGTCTTCGTGCCCTGGCTGGTCGCCCTCGCCGCCGCCGTCGCCGGCAGGCGACGGATCATGCGGGTGGCACTCGTGGTGACGTATCCCGCCACCGGGGCGGTGCTCGCGCTCGGCCGTTACACCGACCTGTTGCGCCCACCGCTGTCGCTGCTTCTGGTGCTGGTGGTGCTGGCCGTCCCGGCACTGGCGGGGGCCGCGGCAACGCGAGCGCCCGGGCGACCGGGCGCGGGCCCCCGGGGCCTGGTGGCGGCGACGGGCGCCGTCCTCGGCTGGGCCGCGCTCCTCGGCGCCTTCGGCTACCAGTTCGGATTCTGGACGGCGCCCGACGGTGGCTTCCTCAGCACGGTGCGACTGTCCTCGGCGGGCTATTGGAGCAGCTCCTTCTACGGATCACTCGCCGAGACGGTGCCGCAGGGGCTGCTCGCGGGCGGCCTGCTGGGCGTGATCGCGGGTGTTCGGCGGCCGGGCTGGGTAGCCGCGGTCTTCGCCTGCGGTGTCGTCCTCTGCGTGCTCCCGGTGCTGAGAGCGTGGGTCGACCACTGGACCTTCTACCAGCGGGTCACCCAGATCGCTCTGACACTGGCCGTTCTGCTGTCCGCGGGGCTGGTCGACGCGTGGCGTGCCCAGCGGATCCTGTCGGCCAAGGGCCCCGCGGGGCCGGCTGGCGTGCCGCCGACCCTGATCTGACGGCTTCTCGTCAGCCGAGCGCTCGGCCGCGGGTGGATGGCCCGACCGGGCGGGGAGGATGCCCGGGGCCACGGATGTGGCGCGCCCGGATAGTCTGGGTTGCAGCGACTCGCGTCACTTCCCGGGTACCTTCTCCGCGTGGCCACACGCACGTCCAACGCGCGCACGCAGGCGCAACCCAAGCCGCGGACGGCCACGGCGCGATCCGGCGGCTCCGGTGGTACCGGCCGGGCTCCGGCCAAGAGCCGCGCCGGGTCGTCCACCCGCGGCGGTGCCGCCCGTGGGGCGAGCACCCGCCGGCGGACGACCGCGCCACGGGCACCCGTCCAGCTGCTGATCGCCCAGGCGGTGATCAAAGCTGTCTACCACGGCTGGATGGCCGCCGCCGGCATGCTCGGCGGTCTGCTGCGCCGTTTCGGCCGCGGGACGCGGGATCTGCGCATCGACTCCGGGCACCGGCGGGATGGGCTCGGCCTGGCGGCGTTCGGCGCCGCGATCCTGCTCGGTGCCGCGTTGTGGGGCGGGGCCGGGGGCCCGATCGGCGCCTTCGTCGCCGCGGGGGTGGAACTGTTCGTCGGCGTCGGCGCGCTGGCGGTCCCGCTGTTCTGCCTTGGTGCCTCCTGGCGGCTGGTGCGCTCGCCGTCCGATCCGGACAGCCGTGGCCGGGTCGTGATCGGCTGGGCCGCGGTCGCCGTCGGGATCCTCGGCGTGCTGCACATCGGCCGTGGCCTGCCGGACTTCGCCGACGGCACGGGCAGGCTGCGCGACGGCGGCGGCATGCTCGGGCTGCTCGGGAGCGCGCCGCTGGCCAGCGCCGTGACCCCCTACGTGGCCGTCCCGCTGCTGCTGCTCATCGCCTTCTTCGGGCTGCTGGTGGTGACGGCGACGCCGGTCCGCCAGGTGCCGGAGAAGCTGCGTGAGCTCGCCGACCGGCTCACCGTCCCGATCCGGGCGCCCGGCGATTCCTACGACGAGTTCGACGACGAGTACGACGATCTCGACGCTGACGGTGATGCCGGCGACGGTGTCATCGACGAGCTGCTCGAGGACGAGGCG
This sequence comes from Frankia sp. Mgl5, assembly GCF_023242985.1. Classification (NCBI taxonomy): domain Bacteria; kingdom Bacillati; phylum Actinomycetota; class Actinomycetes; order Frankiales; family Frankiaceae; genus Frankia; species Frankia sp. Mgl5. The sequence goes on from NZ_JALKFY010000614.1 coordinate 24,541, forward strand.
CCGCCGCGGGGCCGGCGCGGACGCGGTCGCGCCGGACGCTCCCGGTCCGGCGAGGGCGTCTTCGACCTCGACGCCGAGCTGGCGGGCGCCGGTCCGGCAGGCGCGCAGGACGAGCCGGCCGGCGCCGGGCGTTCCCGGTCGGGTCGGTCCCGCCGGGCCGCGGTGCCGGACGCCGAGGCCCTGGACCCCTCGGATCTGTTCGCCGACGTCGCCGGGCTGACCGATGGCGAGGAGGAGGCGGACGGCGTCGCCCCGGTCGTCGGTGCGGGCGGTGCGGGCGGTGCGGGCGCCGGTTCGCGGCGGGCACGTGGCCGGGCGGGCGCCGCCGTGGGCGACGCGGCCGCGGGGTCCGCACCGTCCCCGGCCCAGCCGCCCGGCCCGGATGACATCGAGTACCTCGTCCCGCCGACGGACGGTGCCTACCGGCTGCCGTCGCCGACGCTGCTGCGCTCCGGCACCCCGCCGAAGGTGCGCTCGGCGGCCACCGACGGTGTCATCGCCTCCCTGACGGACGTCTTCACGCAGTTCAAGGTCGACGCCAAGGTCACCGGGTTCACCCGTGGCCCGACGGTGACCCGGTACGAGGTGGAGCTGGGCTCGGCTGTGAAGGTCGAGCGCATCACCCAGCTCGGAAAGAACATCGCCTACGCGGTCAAGAGCCCCGACGTGCGGATCATCAGCCCGATCCCGGGCAAGAGCGCGGTGGGCATCGAGATCCCGAACACCGACCGCGAGCTGGTGTCCCTGGGCGACGTCCTGCGCAGCGGTGAGGCGACCGGGAACCCGCACCCGCTGGTCGTGGCCCTCGGCAAGGACATCGAGGGCGGCTACGTCCTGGCGAACCTGGCGAAGATGCCGCACATCCTCATCGCGGGCGCCACCGGGGCGGGTAAGTCGACCTGCATCAACACGCTCATCACCAGCGTGCTGGCCCGTGCCACCCCGGACCAGGTCCGGATGGTCCTCGTCGACCCGAAACGGGTCGAGCTGACGAGCTACCAGGGCATTCCCCATCTCATCACGCCGATCATCACCAATCCCAAGAAGGCGGCGGACGCGCTGCAGTGGGTGGTGAAGGAGATGGAGAACCGCTACGAGGACCTGGCGGCCTGCGGTGTTCGCCATGTCGACGACTTCAACCGGAAGGTGCGGGCGGGCGAGATCGTCGCGCCGCCCGGTTCGGAACGGGTCTACACCCCGTATCCGTACATTCTCGCCATCGTCGACGAGCTGGCGGACCTCATGATGGTGGCCCCGCGCGACGTCGAGGACGCGATCTGCCGGATCACGGCCATGGCCCGGGCGGTGGGGATCCACCTGGTGCTGGCGACACAGCGGCCCTCCGTGGACGTCGTCACCGGTCTGATCAAGGCGAACGTGCCGTCCCGGCTGGCCTTCGCCACGGCGTCGCTGGCCGACAGCCGGACGATCCTGGACCAGGCCGGCGCCGAGAAGCTCGTCGGCCTCGGGGACGCGCTGTTCCTGCCGATGGGGGCGAGCAAGCCGGCCCGCATCCAGGGCGCGTTCGTCTCCGAGGACGAGATCTCCGCGATTGTCGACCACACCAAGGAGCAGGCGCAGCCCACCTTCGTGGTTGACGTCTTCGAGGGCGGCGGCGAGGCGCGCAAGGACATCGACGAGGAGATCGGCGACGACATGGCGCTGTTCCTCCAGGCCGTCGAGCTGGTGGTGAGCACCCAGTTCGGGTCGACGTCCATGCTGCAGCGCAAGTTGCGGGTCGGGTTCGCGAAGGCCGGCCGCCTGATGGACCTGATGGAAAGCCGCGGGATAGTCGGGCCCAGCGAGGGCTCCAAGGCCCGCGACGTGCTCGTGATGCCCGACGAGCTGGAAGGACTTCTCACGACACTCCGCAGCGGATAAGAAAGTCAGGATAGGTCCGTTGCCAGCTGTCGGAGGTCGGCCGGCGACCGTAATATCAGCTGGCGCACGCCAGCGGCGCCAGTGGCATAACGGGTGCGGAGGTTCGTTCATGCAGTCAGCGGACGAACCGGCGACCCCCGAGTCGGCGAGTCCCGGGTCGGAGGTTCTCGAACCGGTGACCGCGAAGCCGGCGGCCCCGGGCCCCGCGGTCCAGATCCCGGCGCCCCAGCAGCCGGTGCCTCCGGACAAGTCGGCTTCGGGCAAGGCAGCTCCGGACAAGTCGGCCCCGGGCGGGGCGGCTCAGGAGTCCCTGGGCTCGGTCATCGCGGCGGCGCGCCGGGCCGCGGGCCTGACGATCGACGACGTGAGCGACCGGACGAGAATCCGTGCCTCGCTGATCGAGCGGATCGAGCAGGACGACTTCTCCGGCTGCGGCGGCTCCGTCTACGCGCGCGGGCACCTGCGCAGCATCGCGACGACGCTCGGGCTCGAGCCCGGCCCCCTGCTGGCGGTGTACGACGCCGGGCACGAGCACGTGCCGTCCCCAGTCGTGGTCGCCTCGCCGGAGTTCGACCCGCTGCACGGTGGCGCGGGGCGCAACCGCGGCCTTGGCGGCTTCCGCTGGGCACCGGCAATGATCATCTCGCTGGTGGTGGTGTGCGCACTGGCACTCGTCGCGCTGCTGCTGCCCTCGGGCGGGGGCGACTCGGACGACTCGGCCACGCCCCGGCCGAGCGCGCCGCCGAGCGCCCCGGCCGCCACGGCGCCCCCCGGGCCGGCCCCGGCGCCCACGACCCCGCCCCCCGGGGTGAACGTGCGGGTGCAGGCCCTCGACGCGCAGAGTTGGCTGGAGATCCGCGACAGCAAGCGGGGGGTGCTGTTCGAGCAGCTCCTGCAGCAGGGCGACAGCCGTGAGGTGTCCTCCGAGGGCGCCCTGGAGATCAAGATGGGCAACGCGGGCGCGGTCGACCTCTCCTGCAACGGCGCGAGCCTGGGCCGGGCCGGCAAGTCAGGCGAGGTCGTGACGATCCGGCTGGCGCTCGCCGCGACCGGCGGTGGCTGCACGGTCGACGGGCCGAGCACGGGCGGCCTCGCGGCCGGCGGCCTGGCGATGACGGCCCCGCCGACCGGCTGACGTCGGGCTTGGCGGGCTGGCCCTCGGCTCGGGTCGACCACGCCGGGCCGGGGCCGTCGGCGCGTTGTCCGCGGGCGCCCCGGTAGCCTGAGTCCGTGTCTCCTCGTCCTACCCGCCGGGTAGCTCTCGTCACGCTCGGGTGTTCCCGTAACGAGGTGGATTCTGAGGAGCTCGCCGCCCGCCTCGCCGCCGACGGCTGGGACCTGGTCGACGACGCCGCCGACGCGGACGCCGTCCTGGTCAACACCTGCGGTTTCGTCGAGGCGGCTAAGAAGGACTCGATCGACGCCCTGCTCGCCGCCGACGCACTGCGCGGGCCCGGTGACAACGGGCCCGGTGACAACGGGCCGGGTGACGGTGAGTCCGGCGATGACGGGCCGGGCGGCGGCGCGACCGCCGGGCGGGCGACCGCGTCGGGCGGGCCGCGCGCGGTCGTGGCCGTGGGCTGCATGGCCGAGCGGTACGGCCGGGAGCTCGCCGACACGCTGCCCGAGGCGGACGCCGTCCTCGGCTTCGACGCGTATCCGCGGATCTCGGCGCACCTCGACGCGGTGCTCGCCGGCTCGGCGCCGGCCTCGCACACCCCGCGTGACCGGCGCACGCTGCTGCCGATCTCTCCGGTGGAGCGGGGCGACGCCTCCCGCGCGGCGCACTCGCCGCACATCCCCGGTCACATCCAGCTCCCCGGTGGTGGACGTGTCCTTCCGTCGCCGGACGGCCGACCGGCGGCGAACAGCCGCCCGGCAACGGACCTGGCGGACCTGGCCGGCCTGGTGGAGCCGGCGGGGGAGGGCGTGGCCGGTACCGGCCGGCGGCGGCTCACCTCCAGCCCGGTCGTGCCGCTGAAGCTGTCGAGCGGTTGCGACCGCCGTTGCGCCTTTTGCGCCATCCCGTCCTTCCGCGGCTCGCACGTGTCCCGCCGGCCGGAGGAGGTGCTGGCCGAGGCCGAGTGGCTGGCCGGGCAGGGCGCCCGCGAGCTCGTCCTGGTCAGCGAGAACTCGACGTCCTACGGCAAGGATCTCGGCGATCTGCGGGCGCTCGAGAAGCTGCTGCCCCGGCTGGCCGCCGTTCCGGGGATTGTTCGTGTCCGCACCGTGTATCTCCAGCCGGCCGAGCTGCGGCCGTCCCTGCTCGAGGTGCTGCTGACGACGCCGGGCCTGGCGCCCTACCTTGACCTGTCGTTCCAGCACGCCAGCCCGGCGGTGCTGCGGCGGATGCGCCGGTTCGGCGGCTCGACCGACTTCCTGGACCTGCTGCGGCGGGCCCGCGCGCTGCTCCCCGACCTGGGCGCCCGCTCGAACGTGATCGTCGGCTTCCCCGGTGAGACCGACGAGGACGTCGACATCCTGGTGAATTTTCTCGAGCGCGCCGACCTCGACGCCGTCGGGGTGTTCGGCTACTCCGACGAGGAGGGGACGGAGGCCGCCGGGATGGCGGGCCACGTCGACCCCGAGGAGATCGAGAGCCGGCGGGCCGAGGTCACCGACCTCGTCGAGCAGCTCACCGCAGCCCGCGCCGAGCGCCGCATCGGCACGACCGTCGAGGTGCTCGTCGAGGAGGTGGCCGGCGGTCTCGGGTACGGCTGCGCCGGGCACCAGCAGGCCGACGCCGACGGCTCCTGCACGGTCCGCCTGCCCGCGGGCGGGCCACCGGGCGGCGTGTCCGTCGGGGACCTCGTCGCGGCCCGGGTCGTGGCGGCCGAGGGCGTCGACCTGATCGCGGAGTTCACCGGCGTGCTCGACCGCGCCGGCGCCGGGCTGGCCAGCGCCGGGTCGGCCGGTGCCGGGCCGGTCGGTTCGGCCGGGGCGGGTTCCGTGCTGCCGCCGATCCCGGACGGGGTCGGCCCGATGGACGCGGTGGGCCACCCTTCGGGCGTGGCGTGACCGGCACCGGCGACCTGGTGGCGCCGAAGCCGCCGGTCCTCAACATCGCGAACATCCTGACGATCATCCGGCTGGCCCTGGTGCCGGTCTTTGTGGCCTTCCTGTTCGCCGGCCCGGACACCGACGGCTGGCGCTACGCGGCGTTCGGCGCCTACGCCGTCGCCGCGATCACCGACCAGATCGACGGCTCGATCGCCCGCCGCCGCGGCCTCGTCACCGACTTCGGGATTCTGGTGGATCCCATCGCGGACAAGGCGCTTACCGGTGCCGCGCTGGTCTCGCTGTCGATCCTCGGTGAACTGCCCTGGGCGGTCACCGTCGTGGTCGCCGTCCGCGAGATCGGCGTGACGCTGCTGCGGCTGTGGGTCATCCGGTACGGGGTGATCGCGGCCAGCCGGGGTGGTAAGGCGAAGACGCTGCTCCTCAACATCTCGCTCGGGCTCTACGTCCTGCCGCTGGAGGGCGTGGCGGCCACGGGACGGGCGGTGATCCTCGCCTGCGGTGTCGTCGTCGCCGCGGTGACCGGGGCGGACTACGTCTATCGGGCGCTGGCGCTGCGCCGCCGGGCCACCACGGCGGCCCGGCCGGGCGGCGCTCCCGCCATGCCGACCCCCGACGTGCCAAACCTGGGCGAGCCGGCTACGGGTGAGGACCAGGGGGCCGTGACCGGGCCCGGAAGAGGAGAGATCGATGCGCGCTGAGCTGCTGGCGGTGGGGGACGAGCTCCTCTACGGGGACATCGTGAACGGCAACGCGGCCTGGCTGGGACGCCAGCTCGCCGACGTCGGGGTCGAGGTGGCGACGTCCACCGTGGTCGGTGACCTGATCTCGGACATCGCGACCGCGATCGGTGTCGCGCTGGGACGCGCCGACGCCGTGATCATGACGGGCGGGCTCGGCCCGACCCAGGACGACCTGACCCGCGAGGGGATCGCCCTGGCCGCCGGCGTGGGCCTGCGCCGGGACGAGGCCGAGGAGGCCACCCTGCGCCGCCGCTTCGAGGAGCTGGGGCGATCGCGTTCGGGCACGGGGGGCCGTGGGGTCCCGGAGATGAACTTCCGGCAGGCCGACCTGCCCGTCGGCGCGCAGCCCCTGCCCAACGGCCCGGGCACCGCGCCCGGCGTCCGCATGGAGATCGGCTCCGGTGTCGTCTACGCCATGCCCGGCGTCCCGTTCGAGATGCACGACATGTTCACCCGCAGCGTGCTGCCGGACATCCTGCGCCGGGCCGGTCAGCCCGCGGTGGTCGTGCACCGGGTGCTGCGCACGGCGGGCATGTGGGAGTCGATGGTCGCCGAGGCGCTCGCGGACGAGGTCGCGCGGCTCGAGCCGATCGGGAACCCGCGCATCGCGTTCCTCGCCAGCGGCGGCCAGACCCGGGTGCGGATCACCGCCCGGGCCGCCGACCGGGCGGCCGCGGAGACGCTGATCGCCCCGGTCGAGCAGGCGGCGCGCGCGGCGCTCGGCGCCGGCGTCTACGGCGGGGACGACGAGTCGCTGGAGAGCGTCGTACTGGAGTTGCTGCGGGCCGAGGGAGCGACGCTCGCCGTCGCGGAGTCGCTCACCGGCGGGCTGCTGGCGGGCCGGCTGACGGACGTCCCCGGCGCCAGCTCCGTGTTCCGCGGCGGGGTCGTCTCGTACGCCACCGAGGTGAAGGGGAGCGTGCTCAACGTCGACCGGGACGTCCTCGCGACCGAGGGCGCGGTCTCGTCCGCGACGGCCGAGGCGATGGCGGCCGGGGCCCGTGACCTGCTCGGAGCCACCTACGGGCTCGCCACCACCGGCGTCGCCGGCCCGGAGGAGCAGGAGGGCAAGCCGGTCGGCACCCTGCACGTGGGGCTGGCCGGTCCGGACGGTTCGACGTCCCGCTCGCTGCGGCTGCCCGGTGACCGGCCGCGGGTCCGCGAGTTCGCCGTCGTGCAGGCCCTAGACGTGCTGCGCCGTGCCCTGGAGGGCCGCCCGGGCGCCAGCGGCTCGAGGCTGCCGGAGCAGGCCCGGGCGCACTGACCTCCGCCGCCGGCCGCCCGATGGTGGGGCGGACGGCGACCGATCGGCCGGGTGGTGGCGCCGATCCCCGTTTGGGGGTGCTTACAGCGTTACAGTCCTATCAACGATGCCCCGGAGGGGCGCCCGGCGGGTATACGGTGAACGCAGCCCGTGGACGAAGGAGGAGGCTCGATGGTCCTGCTCCGACGCGTGATCGGCGAGGCGTTGCGCCGCCGCCGACAGGATCAGCACCGGACACTGCGGGAGGTGTCGTCGGCGGCGAGAGTGTCGCTCGGCTACCTCTCGGAGGTCGAACGCGGCCAGAAGGAGGCGAGCTCGGAACTGCTCGCGTCCATCTGTGACGCGTTGGGAGTACGGCTGGCGGACCTTCTTCGCGAGGTCAGTGACGACCTGGAGCTCGCCGAGCTGGCGGCGAGCGCGCCGACACCGGTCGGCGGCCCGTCCGCCGTGGTCGTGCCGGCCCGCCCGGCGGTGGTCGACCGCGCCGCCTGAGCCGCGCCGTCTGAGTTCGGTCGCCTGAGTTCGGTCGGTTCTGCCACGCAGGCTGAGCCTGGCCGGCGTACGGATCTTCTCTGCGGGCACGCCTTTCGCGGACGTGCCCGAGCTCCAGAGAGAGGATCATCATGAGCGCCATCCGCAGTCCGCTGTCAGACGAGGCGCGCACGGTCACCGGCGAGGCTCTCCAGGGTGCCGTCGTCGACCTGGTCGATCTGTCGCTGCTGGGCAAGCAGCTCCACTGGAACGTGATCGGCCGCAACTTCCGCACGGTGCACCGCCAGCTCGACGCCGTGGTCGACCTGGCCCGGCGCTACACCGACATGTGTGCCGAACGCGCCGCGGCGATCGGGGTGAACCCCGACGGCCAGGCCAGCACCGTGGCCCGCAGCAGTCACCTGCACGGCGTCGAGCCCGGCTACATCGGTGACGAGAAGGCGATCCGGCTGATCACGGACGTCCTCGCCGGGATGATCACCAGGATGCGCACCCGGATGGACCTCACCGCCCAGCCGGATCCGGTGACCCAGGACCTGTTCATCGATGTGGTCCGCGACCTCGAGGAACAGCACTGGATGTTCCAGGCGATGGTCTAGATACCCCGGCCCGCCTCGACCCGGCCCGGCCATGCTCCGGACTGTCGCCTCGGTGTGCCGCCGCGCGGGCCGGGGCGGCGGGCCGTCCTGGGTGGTTCCGGCGGCGGCGATCGGGTCATCCGGCTGGAGTCTGGGCGAATCGGGTGCGGCGTCGGGAATCGGACAGCTCTCGGTGCGGCCCGGGCGCGGAACGAGGCCGTTGGCGGCTCACCAGATCGGTCTCGCCGTGGGACGATCGAGGTATGGCGAATGTCGTCCGCAAGTACCTCCGCTACCTGTCGAAGCGGGCTGAGATCGAACTGGAGAACCGCGCGGATCCGCGGGTCCAGATCGACCAGGCCATCGAGGCGGCACGCCAACAGCACGAGAAGCTCGTCTCGCAGGCCGCGCTCGTCGTGGGGAACCAGCGCGAGATCGAGATGAAGATGGGCCGCCAGGTCGAGGAGGTCACCAACCTCACCGAGTCGGCCCGCTCCGCCCTGATGCTCGCGGACAATGCCCGCGCCGCGGGCGATCTGGCCACGGCGGTCCAGTACGAGCAGACCGCGCAGGCGTTCGCCAGCAAGCTGATCGCCTCCGAGGCGGCGCTGGAGGATCTGAAGGTCCTCCACGAGCAGGCCGCGGCGTCGGCCGCGCAGGCCCGCGTGGCGGTCGAGGACAACACCGCCCGCATGCACCGCCAGCTCGCCGAGCGGACCCGTCTGCTCACCCAGATCGAGCACGCCGCCATGCACGAGCAGATGAGCAAGGCGATGGAGGGGATGTCATCGCTGCCCCCGGCCGGTGACACGCCGACGCTGGCGGAGGTGCGGGACAAGGTCGAGAAGCGCTACGCCGTGGCGCTCGGCCGCCAGGAGCTCGCCTCGCAGGGCATGGAGGCCAGGATGCTCGAGGTGCGGCGCGCGACCATGGACGCGCAGGCCGCCGGGCGCCTCGCCGAGCTGCGGGGAAGCATGGCCGCCGGCCACGGGGCCGGCGCGCCCGGGCAGACGGGCCGGCCCGCGATGCCGCCCATGCCGCCCACACCGGGCATCTCCGCCGGCCGGGTGCCGGGTGGCACCGGCGATGAGCGTCTGTCGTTGGGTAAGGCAGCGGGCGACTCCGCGCCGTCGCGGGGCGGCGGCACACCGCCCGTGTCCGGTACCCAGGAGGCTCCGCCGGCCTGAGCCGGTGGTGATGACCGTTGGGCCGTGGTGACTGCGGGAGGCTGTCGATGACCGACGCGGGCGCCGACCCCACCGCCGTGGACCCCTCAGGCGGTGTGCCGACGGGCTCTGCCGTGCCGACGGGCTCTGCCGTGCCGACGGGCCGGCAGGCCGGCCCGGAACCATCCGCATTTCCCGGGACTCCGGTTACGAGCGGTGATTCCGGTCAAAGCGTGCGCGGGAACCAGTCGCATTGGCAGCGTAAAGGAAGAAATTCTTTTCACTTCGCTGATTCGGTCGACAGGGCCGCGCTCGAGGGTTATCGAATCCGCGCCACGGAACTCGCCGCGGCGGTCACACCGGCGTTGCCCGACTGGATCAGGGCTGACGTCGAACGCCGGTCGCTGGAAAGGTCGGAGCGCCGTTTCGGGCGCGCCGCCCGGCGCGCGCGGCGACGCGCCACCTTTTCCACGCAGGCCTGGACGGCCGCCGCCGCCGCGTCACCCGCGGCGGCCTTCATCGACCACGCGTGGGGATGGTTCGTCTTCGGGGGAGCGGCGCTCGTCCGGGCAGGCCTGTCCTATCGGGAGCTGCGGGCATTCCGCGACAGGGACGACGCGCTTCCCATGCCGGCCGTCCCCGCGCCGGGGGCGGTGGCGCTGCGCCGCTCGGCGGCCGCACGTCCGCTGCGCCGGGGGGAGGCGGGGCTGGCCGCGCTCGTCGCGCTCGCCCGGTCGGTGGAGGACCGCCCGCCCGCGGCCCCGGTGCGCACGGCGGTGGCGGGCGCCGTTCGGCTGGTGGACGGCCTGCGGGTGAGTGCCGGGCAGGTCCTGGCCTGCGAGTCCGCGGCGCGGGCGGTGGCGGATCCTGCGCGGCGCGCGAACATCCTGGCCACCTCGGCCCAGCTGCTCGACGGCATGAACCGCGCCGCCGACGCGCTGGACGGCCTGCTGGCCGCCGCGACCGAGATCGTCGGGACCGTCGCGGCGCCCGCGGCCGAGCTGCACCGGCTCACCGAGGACGTCGAGCGGCTGCGCGCCTACGCCGATGGGCTATCCGAACTGATGGGAACCACCGGGCGAGGCCGCCCGACCTGAACCGGCACGATCTTCTTAGGTGTCACATCGGGTTAACGTCCGGGCGGGGTCGGCATGCCATTCGGCCGGGTGCCGACCGGCCGTTGTGCCTGCCCCACAGCGACTTTCCGCCGACCGGGTCAGATAAAGGTCATCCGCTTAAGTGCACAGTGACTATGCAGATTTACCTTCCCATCCGACCCGGTGTACACCCGGGTTAGCACCTTGGGGTGGGAGATGGGTTTGAATATGTGACGGGGGTTATGGCGCGCACGCTGCGATTGCCTTAATGTCCCACATGTCCGATCGGCGATTGTGGCGTCGGGTGACGAGGGGAGCGTCGTCCACGTTTTCATCGCCGCCGTGCGATAGCCAGACCGGCGGTCCCGGACGTCCGGATGGCATGACGCAGCCAGGCAGGTGGAAGTGCCATGACGCTAATTATTGGGGAAGAGAACGAGTCCCCGACCTCGCAGCCGGCCCGGCAGGCACCTCAGGCGGCACCTCTCGCTGCCGTCGACCAACCGTTCAGCGGTGACCGGTGGTCGCTCGTCCTGCCGCACCGCGAACGACTGGTGCACATTGCGCGCAGGCGGCTGCCCAGCACCGCCGACGCGGAGGACTGCGCGCAGGAGGCACTCGTGCGCGCGGCGGGGTTCCGTAACCTCGACAGCCACCGAGTCGGTCAGTTCCTGACCACAACCGTGCTCCGGCTGTGCGTTGATCATCACCGTGCGCGGATGCGTGCGGACCGTGCGATGGCCCGCAGCGTCGCGGCGCCCAGTGACCCCGGCCCCGAGGACTCGACCTGCGACCGCGCGGAGGCGCTCTGGTTGCTCGACCAGACCCGTCGCCTGCGCGGCCGCGAGCGGCAGATCATGATGGCCCGCGCCGCCGGCCGGACCACGCGGCAGGCCGCCGACGACCTGTCCATCAGCGTGAAGGCCGCCGAAGGCGCGTTCACCCGGGGTCGTGCCCGCCTGCTGGCGGCCAGCCGGGTGTGACGTCCCGGCGGCGGGGGCCGACGTCCCACCGGCCGGCCGCGGCCCCCGGGACGGGGCCGGGCTGGCAGGTCGGGCACCACGCGGTGACCCGACCGTCCTGGACCGCACCGTCCTGGACCGCACCATCCGGAACTGCACCGTCCGGAACTGCACCGTTCTGAACCTCGATGTCGACGGACCCGCCGACGTCGCGTGCGAGCCGGCCACCGTCACGCCGGCCGCCCACGCGCCGGTCGTGGTCACGCCGGGCACGGCCGTGGGACCCCTGATCACGGGGCCCGGCGGCGCGTGCCGGCGATCCGCGCCCGGGCGAACTCTGGGTGGCCGTCCGCTGCTCCTGACGGCGGACGAGCGTGCCGCAGCGCCGACAGGGCCTGCCTGCGCGCCCGTACACCCAATGCTGTTCGCCCGGGCGGGCGGACCCGGTCGTCACCTGGTGCCCGCCCCGTGCCCCGGCCCTGATCATCGCCTGGGCGCGGCGGACCAGTCCTTCGAGATCGTTCACCTCGTCGACCGGGGTCCACGGGCTCACTCCTGCGAGGAAGCACGTCTCCGTCCGCCAGATGTTGCCCAGACCGGCCAGCAGCCGTTGGTCGAGCAGCGCTGAGCCGATCTCCCGGGTCGGCTCGGCGCGCAGGTTGGCGACGGCGCGGTCGAGGTCCCAGTCGTCGCCGAGGACGTCCGGGCCCAGGTGCCCGACGACCCGGTCCTCCTGCGCGGTCGGCAGGATCTCGACGACCGGCAGCCGGTAGCCGACGGCCACCTGCTCCGCGGTGACCAGCACCACCCGGACCTGCCAGGCCGGCCCCCCGGACCAGCGTGAGCCGGGCCGGTAGAGGTGCCACGATCCCTCCATTCGGAAGTGGGTGTGCAGGGTGAGGCCGCCCTCGACCCGGGTCAGGAGGTGCTTGCCGCGTGGACGGACGGTGATGACCCGCCGTCCGCTCAGGTCGGCGGTCGCCAGCGACGGCACCCGGAAGTCCGAGCGCAGCAGCACCCGGCCGGCGAGCGCGGTATCCATCCGCCGCGCCGCCAGCCAGACCGTGTCACCTTCGGGCACATCCCCATGGTGCCCACGACCTGGCCCTGCGGACCTGCCAGGACGCGGTCCGTCCGTGCACGGGTGCAGTCAGAGCACGGCCAGTCCGGACGCGGATCGTCAGGGCACAGATCGTCAGGACACAGCGGGGAACGTTCTGGAGGGGGCCCGGCGGACGACGGTGGCGCCCAGCACGGCGACGACCGCGGTCAGGGCGAAGACCACACCCAGCCCGGCTGAGGGTGCCCCCGTGGAGGCTTCGCTGGCCGCGACGGCCACTCCGCCAAGACCTGTCCCGAACGCCGTTCCGAGGTTGTCCGAGAGGGTCACCGAGCTGGACGCCGTGCCGTGCCGCTCCGGCGGCGTCTCGGCGAGGACCAGGCTCACCACCGGCGAATACGCCAGGCCCATCCCGAGCCCGGCGAGCCCCCAGCAGGCGATCGGCACCGCCAGCGGGACGCCGTTCACCAGCACCAGGGCGAAGCCCGCCGTGCCGGCCGCCACCAGGAGCAGGCCGGAGCGGATCAGATCCCGCCCCGGGTAGCGTCCGGCCAGCCGCGCCTGCGTCCAGGAGCCTGTTGTCCAGGTCACGGTCGCGACGGTGACCGCGGTGCCGGCGACCGTCGTGGACTGCCCGCGCGCCGCCGTGACGGCCAGCGGGACGAAGGTGTCGGCGCCGAAGAAGGCGAAGGTCAGCAGCCCGCGGGCGGCCACCGCCGCCGCGATGCCGGGACGTGCGCGCAGCGTTCCCTCCGGGAGCAGGACGCGCAGCGGCCGGTAGGCGAGCAGCCCCCCGGCGAGAACCGGCGCGATCCCCAGCGGCGACCGGCTCGTCAGCCCGGCCAGGATGAGGCCGGTACCGACGCTCACCCTGATCGCGGCGACGAAACGCCCCGCCGCCCCGCCGGTGGGCGCGGTCGGCGGCGGCCCCAGCCCGCCCAGCGCGCGGACCGTGATCGCCCCGGCCACCAGCACCAGCGGGAGCAGCCCGCCGAAGACCCACCGCCAGCCGGCGTGCTCGGCGACGAGCGCGGAGGTCACCGGCCCGACCAGCCCGGGCACCACCCAGGCGGTGGACGTCACCGCGAACATCCTGGGCCGCTGCGACTCCGGGTAGGCACGCCCGATCGTCGCGTACAGCACGGCGGGTACCGCGCCGCCGCCGAGGCCCTGCAGGATGCGGCCGGCCACCAGGATCTCCATGGTCGGCGCGAGGGCGGCCACGGCTAAGCCGGCGGCGAACAGCGACAGCCCGACGGTGAACGGGCGCACCGCGCCGACGCGGTCCGTCTCCGCCCCGGCGATCACCACCCCGACAAGCAGACCGAGGAAGAACCCGCTGGTCGTCCAGCCGTACAGGGACAGTCCGGACAGGTCGGCGGCGACCTCCGGCAGCACGGTGACGACCGCCATCGCCTCGAAGGCGATCAGTGTGACGGTGCTGACGAGGCCGATCGTCAGGCCGCGCAGGCTCGGGTCCCACGGGGTGGGTACGCGGCCGGGCTCCTCCCGCGCCGTGGTCACCCTCGTAGCCGCAGGCCGCGGGGGGTCGGGTGGAACCCCGCCCGCTCCAGGGCCGCTCCGAGCCCGCTGCCGACCACCGCGGCGCCGTCGGCCTTCTCCACGGCCAACCGGCCGAGAGACCCGGCGCGGACCGCCCCGGCCAGGGCGCCCACCGCCGGGCCGAGCAGGCCCGGTGCGTCCGACCACGACAGCAGGGTGCGGCCGCCTCGTTCGACATAGAGGACGAGCTCGCCGTCGACCAGGACGACCAGCGCGCCGGCCTTGCGCCCCGGACGGTGGCCCGAGCCCGAGCCCGAGCCCTCGCCGTCGGCCGCCGGGCGCTTGGGCCACGGCAGCGCGGCACCGTAGGGATTCGCCGGGTCACTGGCCGCGAGCACGACCGCCGCTGCGGCGCCGGTGCCCCCGCGGCGGGCGCCGTAGCCTGGCGGACCCCCGGACCCGGCGGCCGGGAACCGCTCCGCCGCCGCGGCCCCGCCCAGTCGCGCCGCCGCGGCATGGCCCGACCCCAGACCCGGGGTGCCCAGGCTCTGGGCGCCGAGATCGGAGGCGCTGAAGCCAGAGACGCCGAGACCAGAGGCGACCAGGTCGGGGGCGGACCAGGCAGGCTGGTCGGCGGCGTCGCGCTGCGCCCCGGCGATCGCGCGGAGCCGGTCGACCGCGCCGGGGACGGCGAACTGCGCGGCCCCCAGCGACTCGACGAAGTAGCCGCGGCGGCACCGCCCGGCGTCCTCGAACGCCGACAGCACCCGGTACACCGCCGCGAATCCGCCTGGCGTGCGCTCGGCGGTGACCGCGCCGCGGGTGACGATGCCGTGCCGGTCCAGGAGGGACTCGGCCAGCGCGTGCGCCCGTCGGGTCGGGTCGGGTTCCCGCTCCGGCAGCAGCGACCACCGGCCGCCGACGGTGGGCGGGCCGGCCCGGCGCGGCATGGCCGGCCGGCCGAACCGCGCCGGCCGGCCGCGCGCCGAGCGCCGGCGCGGCGGCACCGGATGCGCGGGATGCGCCGGACGCCCGGCGCCGAGCTGGACGCGCAGGGCGGCAAGGGTGTCGTTGGTGACCAGACCGGCCCATACCAGATCCCACAGCGCGTCCGCCAGGGCCGTGTCGTCGAGCGCGCCGACCCGGTCGGAGAGGGTCCGGAAGAACAGCGCCTGGTCGCCGGCGAGGGCGTCGAGGATCGCGCGGTGCAGGTCGCCGCCGGCGGCGTCCAGGTCGGGTGGGGGCAGCAGCTCCCCGGCGGAGTCGGCCAGCACGAGGGTGACCCAACCGTCGTTGCCGGGCAGGCCGCCGGCCCCGGCCCACAGCACCTCGCCGGTCGCGCACAGCTCGTCCAGCATCGCCGATGAGTAGTCGCTGACCCGGGCGGGCAGGACGAGTTGCTCCAGCGCGCTCGCCGGCACCGGGGCGCCCTGGAGCTGTTCCACGGCGCGCAGCACTGCGTCCACACCGTGCCCGCGCCCTGTCGTCACCGACTGCCAGGCGGGCAGGAACGCGCCCATCGCCCGGGTGGGGACGGCCTCCACCTCCTTGCGTAGCGCCGCCAGGCTGCGGCGGCGCAGCGCGCGCAGCACCCCCGCGTCGCACCACTGCTCGCCCGCGCGGTCGGGGTGGAGTTCGCCGCGTACCAGCCGCCCGGCCGCGGTGAGCCGCTCGAGGGCCCCGACGACCACCGCCACTCCGAGCCCGAAACGGGCGGCGACGGCGGCCGGCTCGAACGGGCCGTGGGTGCGGGCGTAGCGGGAGACCAGGTCGCCGAGCGGATCGCGGACCGGTTCGGTGAACGCCGCCGGCACTCCCATCGGCAGCGGAACACCGAGCGCGTCGCGCAGGCGGCCGGCGTCCTCGACCGGCGCCCAGCGCTCCTCGCCGCCGATCCGCACCCGGATCACCCGCCCGGCGTCCGCCAGCGCCGCCAGCCAGGACGGCGCCACCCCCCGCGCCCCGGCCTCCTCGTCCGTCAGGTCACCGAGGGCGCGCAGCAGGTCGGCGGTGGACTCGACGTCGTGGGCGTGCCGGTCGGGCACCAGCCGCTGGAGCTCGGCGGTGATCCGCTCCAGCGCCCCGGGATCGATGAGCTCGCGCAGCTCGGCCTCACCGAGCAGCTCGGCGAGGAGTGAACTGTCCAGGGAGAGGACCTGGGCGCGCCGTTCGGCCAGCGGCGCGTCGCCGTCGTACATGAACGCGGCGACATAGCCGAACAGCAGCGACGAGGCGAACGGTGACGGGGACGGCGTCTCGACCTCGACCACCCGCAGCGAGCGGGCGCCGATGTCGCGCATCAGGCCCACCAGGGCCGGGACGTCGTAGACGTCCTGCAGGCATTCGCGCATCGTCTCGAGCACGACCGGGAAGTCGCCGAAGGTCGAGGCGACCGACAGCAGGTGCGCGCTGCGCTGGCGCTGCTGCCACAGCGGTGTGCGCCGCCCGGGAGTACGGCGGGGCAGCAGCAGCGAGCGGCTCGCGCACTCACGGAACCGACTCGCGAACAGGGCGCTGCCGCCCACCTCGGCACGGACGAGCGCCTCGGTCTCCTCGGGCTCGAAGACGACCAGCTCGGCCTCGGGGGGCTCGGCGGCGTCGGGCACGCGGGCGACGATGCCGTCGTCGGTGTGCATGATCTGGACCTCCGCGCCGTAGCGCTCGCGCAGCCGGGCGCCGATCGCCAGCGCCCAGGGGGCGTTCACCGGAGCGCCGAACGGCGAGTGGACGGCCAGGCGCCAGTCGCCCAGCTCGTCGCGGAACCGTTCCACGACGATGCGGCGGTCGTCGGAGAGATGCCCGGCGGCGGCGCGCTGTTCGTCCAGGTAGGTCAGCAGGTTCGCGGTCGCCCAGGTGTCCAGCCCGGCGGCCCGCACCCGGTCGGCGGCGTCCCGCGGGCTTGCCGCGGACAGTTCCCGCAGGAACGAGCCGAGCGCGCGGCCGAGCTCGGCGGGCCGGCCCGGCGCGTCACCGTGCCAGAACGGCAGCCGACCGGGCCGGCCCGGCGCCGGGGTCACCAGCACCCGGTCCGGGGTGATCTCCTCGATCCGCCAGCTCGACGAGCCGAGCAGGACGACGTCGCCGACCCGGGACTCGTAGACCATCTCCTCGTCGAGCTCGCCGACGAGGCTGGCCTTCTCACCGACGAGGAAGACCCCGAACATGCCGCGGTCGGGGATCGTCCCGCCGCTGGTCACGGCGAGCCGCTGGGCGCCCGGCCGGCCCGCGAGGCCCCCGGTCGCCCGGTCCCAGGTGATGCGCGGGCGCAGCTCGGCGAAGTCGTCGGACGGATAGCGCCCGGCCAGCATGTCCAGCACGGCCTCGTAGGCGGAGGCGGGCAGGGTGGCGAACGGCGCCGCGCGGCGGACCAGCGCGCCCAGCTCGTCCACCTCGCGGTCCTCGACCGCCACCATCGCGACGATCTGCTGGGCCAGCACGTCGAGCGGGTTGCGCGGGTAGCGCACGGCCTCGATGCGCCCGTCGCTCATCCGCTCGGCCACGACCGCGCACTCCAGCAGGTCGGAGCGGTGCTTGGGCAGCACCACCCCCCGGCTGGCCGCGCCGACCTGGTGGCCGGCCCGGCCGATCCGCTGCATGCCGGCCGCCACGCTGGGCGGCGACTCGATCTGCACGACCAGATCGACCGCGCCCATGTCGATACCCAGCTCGAGGCTGGACGTGGCGACCACCGCGGGCAGCCGCCCGGCCTTGAGGTCCTCCTCGATCAGCATGCGCTGCTCACGGCTGACGCTGCCGTGGTGCGCCCGCGCCACCTCGACCCCGGCCGGCGACACGGCCGAACCAGCGGCCCCCATGATCTCCGCGGGGGCGCGGGAGCCCACGGGGCCGGCGCGCTCGCCGCTCTCCCACCCGCCGGACTCCCCGCCGCCGGTCTCCTGGCCGTCGGGGTCTCCTGCCGCGTCCGCCGCGGCGAGACGGTCGGCGTACAACTCGTTCAGCCGCGCGCACAGCCGCTCAGCCAGCCGCCGGGAGTTCGCGAACACGATCGTCGAGGAGTGGCCGAGGATCAGGTCGAGCACCTTCTCCTCGACCGCCGGCCAGATCGACGCCCGCGGCGCCGCCCCGGCGGCGGAGCCCTCCGGGACCGCGCCGGCCACCTCGCCGAGGTTCGCCATGTCCTCGACCGGGACCACGACGTCTATATGGAGGGTCTTCGCCGCCGGCGGGCGCACCACGGTGACCGGCCGCGGCCCGCCGAGGAACCGGGCCACCTCGTCGACCGGGCGCACCGTCGCGGACAGGCCGACCCGCTGGGCGGGGACGTCCAACAGGTCGTCGAGGCGCTCGAGGCTGAGCGCGAGGTGGGCGCCGCGCTTGGTGCCCGCCACGGCGTGCACCTCGTCCACGATCACCGTCTCCACGCCGCGCAGCGCCTCCCGCGCGGCGCTGGTGAGGATCAGGAACAGCGACTCCGGCGTGGTGATCAGGATGTCCGGCGGGGTGCGGCCGAACGCCCGGCGCTCGGCCGCCGGGGTGTCACCGGAACGGACACCCACGGACACGTCCGGCACGGGCAGGCCGAGCCGGGTGGCGGCGGCCCGGATGCCGGTGAGCGGCGCGCGCAGGTTGCGCTCCACGTCGACCGCCAGGGCCTTGAGCGGGCTGACGTAGAGCACCCGGCAGCGGCGGGTCGGATCGGCCGGCGGCGCCGAGCGGGCCAACGAGTCCAGCGACCAGAGGAAGGCGGCGAGTGTCTTGCCCGACCCGGTCGGAGCGACGACCAGGGCGCTTTCCCCATCGGCGACGGCTGCCCACGCGCCGGCCTGGGCCGGAGTCGGCGCCGCGAAGGAGGACGCGAACCATTCCCTGGTCGGGGCCGAGAAGGCGGCGAGTGGGTCCGATGCGGTCACGTGCACCAGTCTGCGTCCTACCACCGACACAACTCGGCCCACCGACAGAACTTGCCCGCTCCGCGGTTCCCGTGGGACGTCGCGTGCCCGCGCCCGGCGTGACGGTGCCTGCGCCCGGCATCACGGTGGCGGCGCGTCGTGGGGCGCCCGGCGCCTGGTGGCCGTGACCGGCACCGGTGCGTCCCGCGCCGGGAGGCCGGGCGGGAGGCCCGTGCACACTGGTCCCGTGCGACTGACCGAGTTCTGGGCGAACATGAACAAGCAGTTCGGCGCGGCGTACGCGGACTCACTGGCACGCGACCATGTGATCTCCGGGCTGGGCGGGACGACCGTCGAGCGGGCGCTGGGCCGGGGCGACGATCTCAAGCAGGTGTGGCGCGCCGTCTGCGACGAGTTCAACGTGCCGGCCCGCGATCGCTGACACGGCGGCCCGCGCCGCCGCCAGGTCGGCGGCGGCAGGTCGGCGGCAGGTCGGCGTCGACCGGCTCGTTCGTCGACCGGCTCGTTCGGGCGGCGACGTTCGGCGCCGGACGGCGCGGCGCGGCGCCGAGCGGCCACCCGTGGTGTCAGGGGTATGCGCGCGGCGTGCCGGAACCACCCGTTCGGGTGGGCACCGGTGTGTCGCTGTGGCTTCGAACGGATGTTCGGCTAGTGTTGTCCACATGCGCTCAGTTGTCCACAGAGGCCACCCGGCTATCGAAACTGTCGGACCCACCCCCTAGCGTCGGATCGTGGCCAAGACTCGACGACCTCAGCCAGGAGTAACTCCAATGGCAGGACCCGACCGCGACAAGGCGTTGGAGAACGCTCTTGCGCAGATCGACAAGCAGTTCGGCAAGGGCTCGGTCATGCGGCTGGGTGACGACACCCGCCCGCCGATCCAGGCCATCCCGACGGGATCCATCGCCCTGGATGTCGCGCTCGGTATCGGGGGCCTCCCTCGCGGGCGCGTTGTCGAGATCTATGGGCCGGAGTCGTCCGGAAAAACCACGGTCGCGTTGCACGCGGTGGCGAACGCGCAGGCAGCCGGAGGTATCGCGGCCTTCATCGACGCCGAGCACGCACTTGATCCGGAGTATGCGGGGAAGCTCGGTGTCGACACCGACGCGCTGCTCGTCTCCCAGCCCGACACGGGGGAGCAGGCACTGGAGATCGCCGACATGCTGATCCGTTCCGGCGCGCTGGACGTCATCGTCATCGACTCGGTCGCGGCGCTGGTACCGCGGGCCGAGATCGAGGGGGAGATGGGCGACAGCCACGTGGGTCTGCAGGCCCGCCTGATGTCGCAGGCACTGCGGAAGATCACCGGGGCGCTCGCGAACTCCGGCACCACCGCCATCTTCATCAACCAGCTCCGCGAGAAGGTCGGCGTCATGTTCGGCTCTCCGGAGACCACCACCGGCGGAAAGGCGTTGAAGTTCTACGCCTCCGTCCGGCTCGACGTACGCCGCATCGAGACGCTGAAGGACGGTACCGAGGCGGTCGGTAACCGGACCAGGGTCAAGGTGGTCAAGAACAAGATGGCCCCGCCGTTCCGGACAGCCGAGTTCGACATCGTCTACGGCGGCGGTATCAGCCGCGAGGGCTCCCTGATCGATATGGGCGTCGAGCACGGCATCATCCGCAAGTCCGGTGCCTGGTACACCTATGACGGTGACCAGCTCGGCCAGGGCAAGGAAAATGCGCGGTCATTCCTCCGCGACAACCCGGATCTGGCCAACGAGATCGAAAAGCGGATCAAGGAGAAGCTCGGCCTCTCCCCGACGCTGGACGCTGATGCTGACGCTCCCGCCCCGGTTCCGGTGGACCTCTGACCGGGCGAGCGGCGTCCCGGCAGGAGCCGTTCCCGGCGGCTGAGCCATGGGGGACCACGACGGGCTGGCCCGCGGCCGGTGAGGAGTCCGACGGGCCGGGCGGCATGGACACATCGGCGGCCCGGCAGGCGCGGGCGGCCCGAGCCGCGGGCGCCGCGGGCGCCGCGGGCGCCGCGGGTGATGCCGTCGCTGCCGCGCGGGAGATCTGCCTGCGCCAGCTCGCGGCGCGGTCGCGCAGCCGGGCCGAGCTCGCCACCGTGCTGCGGCGGCGCGGCGTCGCGGACGATGTGGCAGAGCAGGTCCTCGACCGTCTGGTGGAGGTCGGCCTGATCGACGACGAGGCGTTCGCGACCGCGTTCGTCTCCTCGGCTCGGGCGGGTCGGGGCCTGGGCCGCCGGGCACTGGCGACCGAGCTGCGGCGCCGGGGCGTGGCGCCTGAGGCCTCGGAGACCGCCTTGGCGGCAGTGGGCGCCGAGGACGAGGAGGAGACCGCTCGCGCCCTGGTCACCCGCCGCCTGCGCGCGATGGACGGCCTGCCCGCTCCGGTGCGGATCCGCCGCCTCGTCGCGTTGCTCACGCGAAAGGGTTACGATCTTGATCTCGCGCGCCGGGTGGTCACGGCTGCGGTGCCGGACGAGGACGGCGACGCACACAGCCTGGACTAGCACCAGACGCGCCGGATCCGGGCCCAGGGCAGGGGCGCCGCCGAAAGGACGGCGGCTCTGGTCGGCGGGGCTCGGGGCCCGGGGCTCGCCGATGTTTTTCTTGACCGCATGAAAGCGGCAGATCTACCCTTTCACAAAGGTGCGAGGACTACCGCGCGTATGCGGTCCAGATAGCTGGCACAACTTCACATCAGGGCGAGCGTTCCTGCGGAACTCGGGCGTCGCGTGCCACCACTGCCACGGCTTTCTGCCCGTGCGTGCTGCTCGCGGCCTGTTTTTCAGGGATCCGTCGATGCATGTGCTTGTCCAGTGCCTGGTCCGGTCCCGCGCCGCTCACGCCTGTCCTGGCAGGTGCAGACGGAGGCGGGAGGAGCAACCGTGGGTGCCGCCCTCATCACGCTTCTCGTGCTGCTTCTCCTTGCGGTCATCGGGCTGACGCTGGTTCTGCTGCGCCTGGTACGGGCCGGTGGGCTGGGCGTGAGGGCGCGTGCCGACACCGTCACCGAGGTTCGGTCTCCCCATGACGGCGACTCGTCGCCGGTCGGCCGCCCTGGGGGAGACGCGAGGCCGGCCTCGCCGAGCCCGCCGGATTCCCCGGTATCGCACAGAGACACGGATCCCGTCGTGCTCGCGTCGGAGGGCATTCCGGATCCAGCCGTCGAGGCTCCGGCCACGGCAGGTCCCGCGGGTCCCGGATCGATCAGCCCGGCCTCGGGCGCATCCGGGCCGGGCGCATCCGGGCCGGGCGTGTCCGGGCCGGAGCGCTCCACCGTGACCGGTTCTGAGCCGGTCGGTTCCGGGCCGGGTGAAGCCGGGCGGGCTGGCGCTGAGTCGGCTGGAACCGGGCTGGCTGGTGCTGGAGGAGCTGAGTCCGAGACGACCAGTTCCGAACCGGCTGGTCCGGAGCAAGACGGTCCGGAGCAGTCCGGCTCAGCACAGCTCGGTTCAAAACAGGCCGGTTCCGAACAGACTGGGTCCGAGCACGGCGGTCCCAGGACTCCTGAGTCGGGGAGGGCCGCATCCGCGGGTTCGGGCCAGGCCGGGTCCGGCGAACAGGCCGATGCCGACCCAACGCCGGCCGGCACCGCGACCGCGCCGAAGGTACCGACCCTGCCGTCCGCGCCGACGGAGTCCGGCCGATCCGCGGACCTGGGCTCGGTCTCGCCGGCTCCGAAGGGCACGGCCTCGGGCACCGACGGCCCCGCGGCCACTGCGGCCGACATGCCCGAGCCCGAGACAAGCGCTTCCGCTGCCGGGATCGGCGGAGCCGGGTCTGCGGATGCCGGGGGCGACGGCGCGAGGCGGGAGCCTGCGAGCGCCGGTGCTGATCCCGGGTCGGCCGGCACCGCCGCGGTCGGGGCCGCCAGGGTCGAGTTCGCGCGGATCTCGTCCATGGTCGCGGACCTTCGCCGGGAGGCGCGTGACGTTGAGGAGGAGGCCGAGCGGATCCGGCGCCGGGCCGAGCAGGACGCCGCGGAGCAGACGGAGCGGGTACGGCGGGAGGCCGAGCAGATCCGCCGGCACGCCGAGGAGGCCGCCGAGGCGATCCGGGAACGGGCGGTCGCGGACGCGGAGCTGCGGGCGTCGAGGGCGGAGGCGGCCGCCCGCGACGCGATCCACGCGGAGCGCGAGCAGATCCGCGCCGAGCTCGACGAGGATCTGCGCACCCAGCGGACCGAGCTGCGCGGCTGGGACAGCCGGCTCACCCAGCGCGAGCAGCGGGTCACCGACCAGGCTGCCAGCGTGGAGGAGCGGCTGCGCCGGCTGGAGACCCGCGAGGCCGAGCTGGCCGTCCGCGAGGCCGGGCTGGACAGCCGTGAGTCCGATCTCGGCGAGCTGGAGGAGGCCCGGCGGCGGGAGCTGGAGCGGGTGGCGGGCCTGACGTCCGCGGAGGCCCGCACCGAGCTGGTCAAGGTGGTCGAGGACCAGGCCAGGCTGGACGCCGCCGTCCGGGTGCGGGACATCGAGGCCCGAGCCGAGGAGGAGGCCGAGGACCGGGCGCGCCGGATCGTCACCCTGGCCATCCAGCGGGTCGCCTCGGACCAGACCGCCGAGTCCGTGGTGTCGGTGCTGCACCTGCCCAGTGACGAGATGAAGGGCCGCATCATCGGGCGCGAGGGTCGCAACATCCGCGCGTTCGAGTCCGTGACCGGCGTCAACGTGCTCATCGACGACACCCCGGAGGCGGTGCTGCTGAGCTGCTTCGATCCCGTGCGCCGGGAGATGGGGCGGATCACGCTGGCGGCGCTGGTGTCCGACGGCCGCATCCACCCGCACCGGATCGAGGAGGAGTACGCCCGGGCCGAACGCGAGGTCGCGGCGAAGTGCGTCCGCGCCGGTGAGGACGCCCTGATCGACGTCGGCATCGCTGAGATGCATCCCGAGCTGATCAACCTGCTGGGCCGGCTGCGCTACCGCACCAGCTACGGGCAGAACGTGCTCGCGCACCTCGTCGAGAGCGCCCACCTGGCCGGGATCATGGCGGCCGAGCTGCGGCTGCCCCCGGCGATCGCGAAGCGCGGCACGCTCCTGCACGACCTCGGCAAGGCGTTGACGCACGAGGTGGAGGGCTCCCACGCGATCGTGGGTGCGGAGATCGCCCGCCGCTACGGCGAGCACGAGGACGTCGTCCACGCCATCGAGGCGCATCACAACGAGGTCGAGCCGCGTTCCATCGGGGCCGTGCTGACCCAGGCCGCGGACCAGATCTCCGGCGGGCGCCCCGGGGCGCGCCGGGACAGCCTCGAGTCCTACGTCAAGCGCCTCGAGCGCATCGAGCAGATCGCCGCCGAACGCCCCGGGGTCGAGAAGGTCTTCGCCATGCAGGCCGGCCGCGAGGTGCGGGTGATGGTCGTACCCGAGCTGGTCGACGACGTGGCCGCCCACCTGCTCGCCCGGGACGTCGCCAAGCAGATCGAGGACGAGCTCACCTACCCGGGCCAGATCCGGGTCACCGTGGTCCGCGAGACCCGCGCCGTCGGCATGGCCCGCTAGCCGCCGTCAGCCAGGCAGCCCCGGGTCAGCTCCGGCCGGCCGAGACGGGGCCGGCGGTGTCGGCGGCGTCCAGCAGGATGGGCGCGGAGCTGCCGAGGCGGCGGGCCTGGCGCCGCTCCAGCCAGCGCGCGGTCAGCGACAGCGAGAAATTCACGATGATGTACATGACGGCCAGGACGGTGTACACGGGCAGGGCGTAGCGGCCGCCCAGGAACTCGACCGCCGACCGGCCCTGCCGCAGCAGCTCGGTGTACCCGATGACGAAGCCCAGCGAGGTGTCCTTCAGCAGGGTGACGAGCTGGCTGACCAGTGTCGGGCTCATCCGGCGCACAGCCTGCGGGAACTGGATCAGGGTGAAGATCTGGGTGCCGCGCAGCCCGAGCGCCGCCGCGGCCTCCGTCTGGCCTTTGTCGATGGACTGGATGCCCGCGCGGAAGATCTCGCTGAGCACCGCCCCGTTGTAGGCGGTCAGGCCGATCACGAGCGCCCAGAACGCCGAGAGGTTGATGCCGAGCTGCGGCAGGCCAAGGTAGGCGAAGAAGATCAGCATCAGCAGCGGCAGGCCGCGCAGCATCTCCACGACCGCCGTGGCCGGGACGCTGACCAGCCGGCGGTTCGACTGGCGGGCGAACGCGAGCGTGGTGCCCACGGCGACGGCGAGCACCATGCCGGTCGCGGCGGCGCGCAGCGTGTCGAGCAGACCCTCCCACAGCAGCGTCCGCAGGTCGGGTTCGTCGAAGAAGACGCTCCACACCTCGCCGTCGAGCTGGCCCTTGTCCGACAGGCGCAGCACGGCGAGGACGACGAGCGCCGCCAGCGCGGCCACCGCGACCATGCTCGCGATCAGGATGCGACGCCGGCCACGCGGGCCGGGGGGATCCGACAGCACGATGCTCATCGCGGGGTCCTCGTCAGCCGTCGTTCGGTGAGGCCGACCGCCCAGGCCAGGGACAGCGTCAGCACCAGGTAGCAGACGATGCCGGCGAGCAGGACGGCGATGACGTCGCCGGGGTTCGCGGTGGTCAGCCGCTGACTGATCCCGGTCAGCTCCTGGACGCCGAACGCGGCGGCGATGGAGGTGTTGCGGATCAGCGCGCTGCCGACGCTGCCCAGCGGCTGGATCACGTTGCGGAACGCCTGCGGCAACACGACGAGCCGCAGCGTCTGCGAGAAGGTCAGGCCCAGCGCCCGCGCGGCCTCCGCCTGGCCCGCGTCGACGCCGTTCACCCCGGATCGCACGGCCTCGCAGACGAGCGCGGTGTGGTAGATCGTCAACGCCACGACGGCGAACGTGAAGTAGCTGAAGACGATGTCGACCTGCGGGAGTACGAAGACCACGAAGAAGAACACGATGGTCAGCGGCGTGTTACGAACGGTCTCCACGTAGGCCGTCCCCGCCCAGCGTAGCGGCGGAACCGGGCTGACCCGCATGGCCGCGAGGCCGGTGCCGAGGATCAGCGCGGACACGGCCGCGAACAGGCTCAGCCGAAGCGTCTGGACGAATCCCTCGCGGAAGATGTCGAGGTTGTCGAGGACGGCGTCGATGTGAGACCACCCGTAGTCAGCTCGGTGTTCGGAACGTTGCTCCGGGCGCCCGGCCATCCGTGCGGTCGCGGTACCCCGCGGTCGCGGTGGGCGGCCGGGACACCCGGCGTCAGCGCCCGGCGGCCCCGGGGCCCGGTGCGGGCCCGGGGCGCGCCGGGCGCCGAGGGTCAGGAGGTGCGGACGTGCAGGGGGTGCAGGAGGTGCGGAGGATCAGGAGGTGTAGCGGTCCACCGCGGGAGGAGTGGGCATGTCCGGCTCGACCTTGCCGATCGTGTCCTTGTAGGCCGTCTCGTACCGGCCGTCGGTGTACGCCGCCTCCAGCGTGTCGTTGATGAACGCGCGGAACTGGTCGTCGCCCTTGGCGATGCCGATGCCGTAGGGCTCCTTGCTGAACGGCTCACCGACCAGCTTGAACGTGCCCGGGCTGCGGTCCATCAGGCCGAGCAGAATCGCGTTGTCGGTCGTGACCGCGTCCACCTGGCCGGCCTTGAGTGCCTCGGCGCACTTGCTGTAGACGTCGAACAGGGTCAGCTCGGCGTCCGGAGCCTCCGTGCGGATGCGCTCGGCCGGGGTGGAGCCGCTCACCGAGCAGACCTTCTTGCCCGCGAGCGTGTCCTTCCCGGTGATGGCGGTCTCGCCGGCCCGCACCATCAGCGTCTGACCGGCCACGTAGTACGGGCCGGCGAAGTCGACGACCTGCTTGCGTTTGTCGTTGATGGTGTAGGTGGCCACCACCAGGTCCACGCGGTGCTGCTCGATGAACGGCTCACGGTTGGCCGAGACCGTCTCGACGAACTTGACCTTGTCCGCGGGGATCCCCAGCGCGTCGGTGATGATCCTGGCGATCTCGACGTCGAAGCCCTCGGGCTCGCCGCGCAGGTTCTTCAGGCCGAACAGCGGCTGGTCGAACTTCGTGCCGACGGTGATCGTGGCCGCCGACTGGAGCTTGGCCATCGTGCTCCCCGCCGGGAACGTGGTGGCGGTGGCGGCGGCCGGCTCGTCGGAGCTGTCGTCGTCGCCGCAGGCGGACAGCGCGAGCGAGCCGGCCAGTGCCGCGGCGAGCAGCAGGGCCGCGCTGCGCAGCGGCCGCCGCGGGCGGGAGCCCGAGGCCGCGCGGGTGGTGGAGTCGGTTGTGTCGATGGCGTCCGTGGGGGCCGTTCGCCGTTTGCTACGGGTGAGCGACATGCGCATGGGCGATCCTTTCCAGAAGTTCGACGTCGGGATTCAGATAGCGCTTTCTGCGGCTGCTGACCGCACCGCCGTAGGGGTGTTCGGTCCCACAATTCCAGTGGATGCGGTCGATGAGGGTCGGCTCCGCGACAGGGCCACCGATCATCCCGGTGTAGCCGGTCGGCGCCCGGTGCAGCTGGTCGGCCCGGCGTAATCCGATCGCGAACCAGCTGGGTCGGCTCCGGGTCACGACAGGTCTCGGCGGCGGGCTCGTTTCCGCTGGATCAATGAGTGAGGACCTTCGCCAGGAAGTCGGCGGCGCGTTCACTTGCCGGGGCGGCGAAAAAGGTCTTCGGCGGGGCCACCTCGAGCAGCCGGCCGTCGGCCATGAACACCACGCGGTCGGCCGCCGAGCGGGCGAAGCCCATCTCGTGCGTCACCACGATCATCGTCATGCCGGACGCCGCCAGCGACCGCATGACGTCCAGGACCTCCTGGATCATCTCCGGGTCGAGCGCCGACGTCGGCTCGTCGAAGAGCATCAGCTTCGGCTCCATCGCCAGCGCCCGGGCGATGGCCGCCCGCTGCTGCTGGCCGCCGGAGAGCTGGCGCGGGAGCCGGTCGGCCTTGTCCGCGATGCCGACACGTTCCAGCAGCGCCCGGGCTTTCTCCTCGGCCTCGGCGCGCCTGACGCCGTTCACCCTGCGCGGGCCGAGCGTGATGTTGTCCAGGATCGTGCGGTGCGCGAACAGGTTGAACGACTGGAACACCATGCCGACCTGGGCGCGCATGCGGGCCAGCTCCCGGCCCTCGGCGGGCAGCGGCCGGCCGTCGAAGGTGATGCGGCCCTCGTCGATGGTCTCCAGGCGGTTGACGCACCGGCACAGCGTCGACTTTCCCGAACCGGAGGGGCCGATGACGCACACGACCTCGCCGGCCTCGACCGTCAGGTTGATGTCATTCAGGACACGGTTTTTCCCGAAGGACTTGCTGACGCCTTCCAAGGTCACCAGCGGCATGTCGCCCTCCCAGCTCTTGTGGTCGGCGGGAGGCGGATGGGCGCGGCGCCAACGGAGACACGCGATCGACCGGAACTGCGGGACGGACGGGCCTGAACGGGTTCCGGCCATCGCATCATGGTCGTGAACATTTTCGAATGCTACGCCCCGATCATCCGCAATGGCGGTGTCCGCTCGGTGGTTTTACCTGTCAGGAACAGGATGTACCACGGGCGCGGCGCATCCGGTGGCGGTCCCGACACGTCCGGCACGTTCCGGGGTGAAGCACACGGGCGTGTGCGGGCACGGCGGGTGCCGGTCGACCTCATCGGTCCAGTCGGGCGCCGGCCCGGTCGGCCCGCCTGGCCCTGTCGGCCCGCCGGCTCGACTCGTGCCCCGGGCCCTGCCTGCCCTGCCTGCCGCGAGCGCACGTGCCGCGCCGGTCCCTGCGCTTAACGCCAAGGACAGGGTTCGAAGGAGTCGATCCCGGCGTGTCGAACGGTGTCCGGGTGCGGGCCGTAGGCTGGGTGGGTGAGCGGCCGTAGCTACCAGGTCCGGACGTTCGGCTGTCAGATGAACGTGCACGACTCCGAACGGCTCGCCGGCCTTCTCGAGTCCGCCGGCTACGTTCCGGCCCCGGAGGGGTCCGACGCCGACGTCGTCGTGTTCAACACCTGCGCTGTCCGTGAGAACGCCGACAACCGGTTGTACGGAAACCTCGGTCATCTGTACCCGGCGAAGAAGAGCAACCCGGCGATGCAGATCGCGGTGGGTGGCTGCCTCGCGCAGAAGGACCGGTCGGTGATCCTGGATCGCGCGCCCTGGGTCGACGTCGTGTTCGGCACCCACAACATCCATCGGCTGCCGGTGCTGCTCGAGCGGGCCCGCCACAACTCCGCCGCCCAGGTGGAGATCGCCGAGGCGCTCGAGGTCTTCCCGAGCAGCCTGCCGGCCCGCCGGGCCAGCCATCACTCGGCGTGGGTCAGCATCAGTGTGGGCTGCGACAACACCTGCACCTTCTGTATCGTGCCGAGCCTGCGCGGCGGTGAGCGCGACCGGCGTCCCGGCGACGTGCTCGCCGAGGTGGAGGCGCTGGTCGCCGAGGGCGCGCTGGAGATAACGCTGCTCGGCCAGAACGTGAACTCCTACGGGCGCTCACTGGGCGACCCGGGCGCGTTCGCGAAGCTGCTGCGCGCGTGCGGGCGGGTCGAGGGGCTGGAGCGGGTCCGTTTCACCTCACCGCATCCGCGCGATTTCACCGACGACGTCATCGAGGCGATGGCGCAGACGCCGAACGTGTGCCCACAGCTGCACATGCCGCTGCAGTCGGGGTCGGACGCGGTGCTGCGCCGGATGCGGCGCAGCTACCGCCGGGAGCGTTTCCTCGGCATCGTCGAGCGGGTCCGCGCGGCCATGCCGGACGCCGCGATCACCACCGACATCATCGTCGGGTTCCCGGGTGAGACCGAGGCCGACTTCGCCGACACCCTGGACGTCGTCCGTACCGCGCGTTTCGCCGGGGCGTTCACCTTCAAGTACTCCCCGCGTCCCGGCACGCCCGCGGCCGAGATGGACGGCGCGGTCGATCCCGCGGTGGTCTCCGAGCGCTACGGGCGGCTCGCGAGCCTGCAGGACGAGATGTCGTGGGCGGAGAACCGGGCGCAGGTCGGGCGCCGGGTCGAGATCGTCGTGGCAGAGGGGGAGGGGCGCAAGGACTCCGCCACCGGCCGCCTCTCCGGACGCGCCCGCGACGGCCGCCTCGTCCACCTGCTGGTGACCGGGCCGCATGCGCAGGAGGGGCTCGTCCGGCCGGGCGACGTCGTGGAGACCGTGGTGACCAGGGGCGCGCCGCACCACCTGACGGCGGACGGCCCGCTGCTCACCCACCGCCGGACCCGCGCCGGTGATGCCTGGGCCGCCGGCCGCGCCATCGCCGGCGACACCCCGAGCCCGGACCGCCCCGCGGTCTCTCTGGGGATGCCGCAGCTGCGCCCGAGCGCCCCCGCCGCGCGGTGACCCTGGTCGCCGCGGCTGTCTGCCCGCATCCGCCGCTGCTGGTCCCGCAGGTCGCCGGGGTGGACCCGATCGAGGTCCGCGACCATGCCAGCGCGGCCGTCGCCCGGCTGTGCGCCCTCGCCCCGGACCACATCGTGGTCGTCGGCGACGATGCCGCGGACGCCCACTACGCCGGGTCGGCCGTCGGCTCGCTGGCCGGGTTCGGGGTCGACCTGAGCTTCTCGCTCGGCGCGTCGGGCACGGGTCCGGCCGTGCTCCCGCTGTCGCTCACCATCGGAGCCTGGCTGCTGCGTGAGGCGGGCTGGGCCGGGCGGTGCTCGGCCCGCGGGGTGCCGGCGGCGACCGGGCCGGCGGCGGCCGCCGCGATCGGCGCCGACCTCGTGGCCACCGCGGAGGCGGACGGGTCCCGGCTCGCCCTGCTGATCATGGGCGACGGGAGCGCCCGACGGACGGTGAAGGCCCCCGGCAGCCTGGACCCGCGGGCCGCCGCGTACGACGCCTCGGTCTCCGCCGCGCTCGCCACGCTGGACGTCACGGCGCTGCTCGCCCTCGATCCCGCGCTCGCGGCCGACCTGCTCGCGCCGGGCCGGGCGTCCTGGCAGGTCCTCGCCGGCGCGCTGCGCCGCGCGACGCCGGGCGATCCGGCCCGCTCCTGGACGAGCCTGGTCCGCTACGACGACGCCCCGTTCGGGGTCGGCTACCTGGTCGTCGGATGGGAGCGCGCGGACGGCACCCGGGCCGACCGGCAGGAGAAGCGGGCCACCGCGCAGAGCGGCCGGTGACCGCGTCCCGTGACGGCGCCGGCCTGACCAACGGTGCCACCCGAGCCGATCAGGCCGGGCCGGTCATCGCGGTCGTCGGCCCGACCGGTGCCGGTAAGAGCGACCTGGCGGTCGAGATCGCCCTCGAGCTCGGTGGGGAGATCGTCAACGCCGACTCGATGCAGCTCTACCGGGGCATGGACATCGGCACGGCGAAGATCCCGATGGTCGAGCGACGCGGCGTGCCCCACCATCTGCTGGACATCTGGGAGATCACCCGCGCCGCGGACGTCGCCAGCTACCAGGCCGACGCCCGGCGGGTCGTCGACGGCCTGCTCGCCGCCGGCCGGGTGCCGATCCTGGTCGGCGGATCTGGCCTGTACGTGCGGGCGGTTCTGGACGATTTGTCATTTCCCGGCACCGACCCGGCCGTCCGCGCCCGGCTCGAGCGCGAGCTCGCCGAGGTCGGGCCGGGGCCGCTGCACGAGCGGCTGACGGGGCTGGCGCCGACCGCCGCCGCGGCGATCCTGCCCGGCAACGGGCGGCGGATCGTGCGGGCGCTCGAGGTCGTCGAGCTCACCGGCACATTCGAGGCCACTTTGCCCGAATATCGATCGATTTATGATGTCGTTCAGGTCGGCGTGGACCGCCCGGACCTGGACACGCGGATCGCCGACCGGGTGGAGCTGATGTGGCGCGCGGGCTTCGTCGACGAGGTCGCGGCGCTCGCGGAGGCGGGGCTGCGCGACGGGCGGACCGCCTCGCGTGCCCTCGGATACGCGCAGGTCCTGGCCGTCCTCGACGGAGCAATGGACTCCATGGACGCGGCCAAACAGGCCACAACAACGGCCACCAGGCGCTTCGCTCGTCGGCAAAGATCCTGGTTCCGGCGTGATCCGCGGATATCCTGGCTGGAATT
This sequence comes from Frankia sp. Mgl5, assembly GCF_023242985.1. Lineage (NCBI taxonomy): Bacteria > Bacillati > Actinomycetota > Actinomycetes > Frankiales > Frankiaceae > Frankia > Frankia sp. Mgl5. Next base: position 56,058 of record NZ_JALKFY010000614.1, read on the forward strand.
TCCGGATGTCGCCGCGGCGCTCGCCGAGGTACGACGTCTGGTGGGTTCGCTCTGATATTGGGTTCGCTCTGACGTGTGGCCGGCCCAGCGCCGCGGGACCTTCGCCTGACCCGTCGGCCCGGGTCCCGGCCCATCCCGGCGTCTGGAGAGTTCGACGTGACCGCGCTCGACCTTGCCCTGGTTCCCGCGCTGTACGCCTCGTTCGACGACGGTTCGCTACGCCTGCACTACCAGCCGGACGTCGACCTTCGTAACGGCTCCGTCCCGGGGATGCAGGCGCGGCCCCGCTGGGCGCACGCCGAGTTCGGGCTGCTCGGCCCGGCGGCCTTCATGCGCGTCGCCGAGGCCGCCGGGCTGGTCGGCCAGGTACACCAGTGGGTGCTGCGGATGGCGGTCACGGAGGCGCGGACCTGGCACCGGATGGCCGCGGGGACCTCCGTCCGCCCGCCGCGGCTGTGGGTGCGCATCGACGGCCGTCATCTCGCCCGCCCGGAGTTCCTCGCCGAGGTGGAGCGGCTGGTGCTGGGGCGGTCGCTGCCGGCGGGCGCCGTCGGCCTGCAGTTCACCGAGGACACGCTGGCGTTCGCGCCTCCCGCGCTGCCCCGCCTGCTGGTGCGGCTGCGGGACCTCGGCGTCGCGGTGGGCGTCGACGCGTTCGGCACGTGGTACGGCTCGTTGTCCACCCTCGACGTGCTCCCGCTGGACCTGGTGCGGATCGACGGGCAGTTCCTGCGGGCGACGATCCGCGACATGGAGGGCGAGGCGGCCTTCGCCTCCCTGGTGGGCGTGGCGCATCGGCGGCGCATGGTCGTCGTCGCCGAGGACGTCGACACCGCGGTGCTGGCGGACCGGGTCGGCAGGCTGGACTGCGACCGGGTGTCCGGGCCGCTCTTCTGCCCGCCGGTACCGGTGGAGGACGCCCGCATGATCGCGCTCGGCCGCGGCCGGCCGGACAGGTGGTACAAGCCGTCCGCTGAGACCCGGGCCGAGACCGGCTTCCGGCCGGCGAGTCAACCCGGGTGGTCCGGCGCCACCCCCGGCCGCCCTGGCCCTCAGCCTGGACGTCCCGGCGACCAGCACGGGCGTCCCGGCGACCCGCAGGGACGTCCCGCCCAGCCGACGCGTTCGGGAGGTACCGCGCAGTCAGGAGGTACCGCGTATCCGGGTGGTTCGGGGCGAGGGGACCGTTCGCGGGCGGCTGCCGCGGGGTGAGCTCGCCGCGGCCGTACGATCGCGGCGTGCGCTTCGTCAAGGGACACGGAACGGGTAACGACTTCGTCATCCTGCCGGATGCCGACGGCGAGCTCGATCTCAGCCCCGAGCTGGTGCGGGCGCTGTGCCACCGGGGCACCGGCATCGGCGCCGACGGGGTGCTGCGGGTCGTGCTGACCGCGGCCGAGCCCGCCGCCGCCGGCGACAGCGCGGCCGCCCGCTGGTTCATGGACTATCGCAACGCCGACGGGTCGATCGCCGAGATGTGCGGCAACGGGGTCCGGGTGTTCGCCCGCTATCTCGTCGACGCGGGTTACGCCGCGCCCGGCCGTCTCGTCATCGCCACCAGGGCCGGCCTGCGGGCGGTCGAGGTGCCGGCGGGCGGCGACGTCACCGTCGAGATGGGACCGCCCGAGCTGGCCGCCGGCCCGGTGCCGGTCACGGTCGCCGGGCGGGAGTTCGCCGCCGTGCCGGTCTCGATGGGGAACCCGCACGCGGTCTGCTTCGCCGACGACCTCGACCCGGCCGGCCTGGCGCGCCTGGACCTGCGCGCGCCGGCCTACCCGGCCGCCGCCTTCCCCGAGGGCGTGAATGTCGAGGTCGTCGTCCCGGCTCCGGACGGGGTCGCCATGCGGGTCTTCGAGCGGGGCGTCGGTGAGACCGCGTCCTGCGGCACCGGCGCGTGTGCCGTCGCTGTGGCCTGGGCGGCCCGCAATGGCGATGGGCCGCCCGCAGAGGTCGAGGTCGACCTCCCCGGCGGGCGGCTGACTGTCGGCTGGTGGGAGTCGACCGTCCTGCTCAGTGGCCCGGCCGTGCTGGTGTCGGACGGTGTCCTTCGTCCCGACTGGCTGCGCGCGGCGGGTGGCTTCGGCCCGGCGGCTCCCGCGGGCGAGCGGCGTCCGAGCGTTGTCGGGGCCGGCTGAGCGCGGCCGAGGCAGGCTGAGCGCGGCCGGGGCAGGCAGGGCGAAGTCCCTCGATCTCCCTCGGGGACCCGTGGCGCGTGGGTGCGCCCGGGCGTCGGGCCGGGTGCCCGCCTCAGGTCTGCCGAGGTCGTCCGGTGGCGGGCACCGTCCGGTAAAGGGTTCGCGATCGCGGGTATGCCGTGTCACCCTGAGAGTGACGGTGTTTCATCGGCCGGGCGAACCCGGCTGATGGGGCGAAAGAGTGCCGTCCCGGCCGGGGCGGACTGGAATGACGCGGTCACCGTGCCGCGTTGAGAACGGATGGTATGAGTCTTCGCGCTGACGCCGCTGTGGCGTCCACCCCGCATCTGAAACTGCACTCGGGCGACGGCGGCCACGACGGCCACGAGGGTCGTGACGGTCGCGCCGGCACCGCGCTCGCCCTGGCCGAGGCCGACGGGTTCTCGTTCTTCGACGAGGAGGGCGACGGGCTCGACCTGGAGGACCGTGGCGCGCTGCGCCGTGTCCCGGGCCTCACCACCGAGCTCGAGGACATCACCGAGGTCGAGTACCGCCAGCTCCGGCTGGAACAGGTCGTTCTGATCGGGGTGTGGACGTCGGGCTCGCAGGTCGAGGCCGAGGCTTCCATGACGGAGCTGGCCGCGCTCGCCACCACCGCCGGCTCGGTCGTGCTCGACGCGCTCGTGCAGCGCCGGGACAGGCCCGACGCAGCGACCTTCGTGGGCTCCGGCAAGGCCAAGGAGCTCGCCGAGATCGTACTGGCGACCGGCGCGGACACGGTGATCTGCGACGGCGAGCTGACCCCCGGCCAGCTGCGCCAGCTCGAGGAGGTCGTCAAGGTCAAGGTGATCGACCGGACGGCGCTGATCCTCGACATCTTCGCTCAGCACGCGACGTCGCGCGAGGGCAAGGCGCAGGTCGAGCTCGCCCAGCTGCAGTACATGCTGCCGAGGCTGCGCGGCTGGGGTGAGTCGATGTCCCGGCAGGCCGCCAGCGGCGGCCGGGCGCCGATCGGTACCCGTGGCCCCGGTGAGACGAAGATCGAGACGGACCGTCGCCGGCTGCGCGCGCGCATCACCAAGCTGCGCCGAGAGCTCACCGGGATGGCCACCGTCCGGGCGACCAAGAGGTCGTCGCGCCGCCGCGGTGCCGTTCCCGCCGTCGCGATCGCCGGCTACACCAACGCCGGCAAGTCGTCGCTGCTCAACCGACTGACCGGGGCGGGCGTACTGGTCGAGGACGCGCTGTTCGCGACCCTCGACCCGACGGTGCGCCGGGCCACGCTGCCCGACGGCCGGATCTTCACCCTGGCCGACACGGTCGGCTTCGTGCGCCACCTGCCGCACCAGATCGTCGAGGCGTTCCGTTCGACGCTCGAGGAGGTGGTGGACGCCGACCTCGTCCTGCACGTCGTCGACGGTTCGGCCCCGGACCCGATGGGGCAGATCTCGGCCGTGCGCGAGGTGCTCGCCGAGATCGACGCGGCCGGGGTGCCCGAGCTCATCGTGGTCAACAAGGTGGACGCGGTCGACCCGACCACGCTCGCCGTCCTGCGCCAGGCGGTGCCGGACGCCATCTTTGTCTCGGCGCGGTCCGGGGCGGGGCTGCAGGAGCTGGTGGAGGCGCTCTCGGCGCGGATACCGCACCCGGAGGTCGAGATGTCCCTGCTGGTGCCCTACACCCGGGGCGATCTCGTCTCCCGCATCCACCAGATCGGCGAGGTGCTCCGAGTCGAGCACACCGGCAAGGGCACCGAGGTCGCCGCGCGCGTGCCCGTGGGCCTGGCCGCCGAGCTGGAGCCGTTCCGCGCCTGACGACCCTGCCTGAACACCAGCCCCGACGGAACACCGCGAGCTGAACACCGCACCGGTCAGACGCCTGACGTCTGACCGGTGCCCGGCCTGCCCGGTGCCGGCCGCGTGCCGGGGATCAGACCCGGCGCATCACCGCCACGATGCGGCCGAGGATGGTCGCGTCCTCGGCCGGGATGTCGGAGAAGGCCGGGTTCTCCGGCGCCAGCCACACCCGGCCGTCGCGCTGCCGGAACCGCTTGACCGTGGCCTCTCCATCGATCATCGCCGCGACGATCTCGCCGTTGTCCGCCACCGGCTGCTGCCGGACGACGACGAAGTCGCCGTCACAGATGGCGGCATTGATCATCGATTGGCCGACCACCTTGAGCAGGAACAGAGTTCCCTCGCCGACGATCTCCTTCGGCAGTGGGTAGACGTCCTCGATCGCCTGCTCGGCGAGGATCGGCCCACCGGCCGCGATCCGCCCCACCAGGGGGACGTAGGTGGGCGTGCCGGCCTCCAGCGCCGTTGTCTCGGCGGGTGCGCCGGCCGCCGCCGCGGCACCCGCGCGGGAACGCCCGCCGGCCTTCGCGCCGCCGATCGGAAGCACCTCCATCGCCCGCGGCCGGTTCGGGTCGCGCCGGAGGAACCCCTTCTCCTGCAGCACCTTGAGCTGGTGCGCGACGCTGCTGGTGCTGGTCAGGCCGACAGCCTCGCCGATCTCCCGGACGCTCGGCGGGTATCCGCGCCGCTCCACCGCGGACCGGATGACCTCGAGCACCTTCTTCTGCCGCTGCGTCAGGCCCGAGGCGTCCGCGGGGCTGTCGGGAAAATCCCGGACGTTGCCACGGGTGTCACCTCGGCGGGTACCCCGTTCCTGGCTGGTCATCGCCTACCGCTCTCCTGTCGATGCTTACGCGCGGCGGATGGTGCCACCGGCGGCTGCCAAGGACCGGGTGGTCGACGGCCCGGCTCCGCCAACACCCACCCGGTCGTTCCAATGCTTTGTCCGATTAGTAACTTTTGATCGGTTCGGCTGATCGGTTTGGCGGGGTCCTTCGTGCTCGGTTCATCTCGCACGATCGTCCACAACTGATCGTCCTTGACGGTAGTCGGCCGGTCGCCGAATCTCAAACGTCTGTTCGAGCGTGTCGGGGGAAGTGTGCGTGGTGGCCGTGTAAGAATCGCTCAGGCGTTCGATCGAACAAGTGTTCGTGCCTGGGAGGTTGGCATGACCGACGGTGGCGGTGCGGCCGGTGGGAATGCGTCAGTTCGGCGGGGTCACCCGGTGTCCCGCAGCTGCGCGCTGCGGCAGGGTGCGCAGGTCGCGACGGGTGCGCGGGGGGCACGTGGCGTGCGTGGAGCCGCGGTGGGCGGAGTCGCCGTCCGTGGCCGCGGGGTGCGGGGGGTGGCGGTGCGCGGCATGGGCCGCGTGCCGGTAGGGCGCCCGGTTCGCTCTCGTGGCGCCCGATGTGGTCTCTCGGGGGCTGCTCCGGCTGCCACGGTGCCGCCTGCTGAGTCCAGGCGGGGCGGTGAGCGGCGATCCGGGGCGTCCGTCATCGAGATGCCCGGCATGTGGTGGCGTGAGGCAGCCGTCGGGTTGGCCGCGGCCGGGTCGGCCGCCACGGTGCCCGAGCCGCGTCCTGGGCCGAGCGGGCAGTCCCAGCCCCAGCGTCCCCGGCCTCAGCCCCACGCCCGGCCTGAGGCTCGACCTCGACCTCGACCTCGGGCCGGGTCCCGGTCGCGGGCCGGTGGGCGGGGGAGGTCGGGTGCGCGGCCGCCGCTGCGGCTGACCAGGCGCGGCCGCGTCGTCGTGGTGGCGCTGGCGAGCACGGTCCTCGGCCTTGTCTTCTCGTTGGTGCTGGTGACGGCGTCACAGGCGTTCACCGGCGTCCCGGTGAGCTACCGGACGCACGTCGTGCGGTCCGGGGAGACGCTCTGGGAGATCGCCCACGAGGCCGCCCCCGAGGCCGACACCCGCGACACCGTCCGCGGGCTCATGACCCTGAACGGCCTCGACACGGTGACGCTCACGCCCGGTCAGGAGCTCCGGCTCCCCTGACCCGGCTTTCCTGCTGCGGCCCCGATGCCCCGATGCCCCGGTGGCTCGATGCCCGATGGCTCGGCGGCCCGGCATGCCCGGCATGCCCGGTGCGTTCGGTGTGCCAGGTGTTGCGGCTGCCCCACCGAGGGCACGTCCGGCTGGTGTCACCGCCTGTCGTGGCCCCGGCGCGGGCTGGCGAGAACACACCTGAGGACCACATGCACCGGAGGGGTCGGTGTCGGATCTGTCGGGGGTGTGCGCTACGGTGGACACAACATCTTGTAGTTTCAGCACCGCAAGTCATCCACAGGTTGTTACACAGGTAATCCACAGGGCCTTGACCGTCTGTCCACGGGGCCGCCGGTCGAGGTGACGGAACCCAGTCGGACGCACCCCGCGGGCGGCAGTGTCAGCCTGCCCGGGGTGGAGGGGAGCGGACCATGCGGTGCCCTTTCTGCCGGCATCCCGACAGCCGTGTCGTCGACAGCAGGGAGGCCGAGGAAGGCGCCGCGATCCGGCGCCGGCGGTCGTGTCCGGCCTGTGGCCGTCGGTTCACGACCATGGAGGAGGCCTCCTTGCGGGTCCGTAAGCGCAGCGGGGCCACCGAGCCCTTCAGCCGCGCGAAGGTGATCGTGGGAGTGCGCAAGGCGTGCCAGGGCCGCCCCGTCCGGTCGGACGATCTGGCGCTGCTGGCGGAGCGGGTCGAGGAGACGGTGCGCTCCTCGGGCTCCGCGGAGGTGGCCGCCGAGGATGTCGGCCGAGCGATCCTCGGCCCCCTCCGAGAGTTGGACGAGGTGGCCTACCTCCGCTTCGCCTCCGTCTACCTGGCGTTCGAGTCGCTCGGCGACTTCGAGGCGGCGATCGCGGCCCTGCGTGCCGAGTCGGCTGGCGGCGGTGAGCCGCCCGTCGCCGGGAAGCCGACCGCGATGCCGGCGGCCACCGGGGCCTCGGCTGTCGTCGTTCCGGTGACCACGGGCCCACGGGCGGCGGCCGGCCCCTGACGCACCGGCCCGAGGTCCCGGAACCGGGATCCGGGCGTCCATGAGTGACCCAGCCTGATCCGCGCCGGCCTCACGAACCCGGCCGGTGGGCCGCCTGCCGGCTCCGGCATCGCGGGCCGGGCGCGGGGGAGGCGTCGAGGCGCGGTCCGGCGAGCGTCCAGGTCCGTGTAACGACCTGGAATGGAACCAGCCTGGAGCCGTGTCGGTGCGGAGTCGGAGCCACACCGGTCTCGGAGCCGCGGTGGTCCGTGTACTGCGCGAGGCCACGGAAGCCGCCCGCGGCGCACGTAATACAGGCATCGGCGCATGCGCCGCGGCCAGCACCTTTGCACCTGATGTTCGGACCCGACCACCTGTGCCCCTGCCCCGCCCCCGACCCGATCCCGTCCGGCGCGGCCACGGGCATCGAGCGCCACCAGCCGGACCGGCCACCTCGGGTACGCCGCCGTGCCCGCCGGATCCGGCACGGCCTCAGGCCCCACATACCGTCCCAGACCCCACGCACACCCCGGCCGATCAGCGGAACAGCTGATCCGGCCATCCCGCCCTGCACTGCCGGCGCCGGGCCGGACCTGCCCGGGACCATGCCTGACCAGGCCTGATCCGGGCACGTAAGTCCGGTGGCCGCTGTTTGAACCCATCGAACGCGAACACGAGGAGCGCTATGACCGAGACCCGCGGCAAGGGGAACAGATCGGCCGCGAAGGTGGCCGGGCTGAAGATCCGGCGGGTTCGCACCACGCCTGGAGTCCACCCCTACGACGAGGTGGAGTGGGAGTCCCGCGACGTCGTCATGACGAACTGGCGGGACGGATCGGTCAACTTCGAGCAACGTGGGGTGGAGTTCCCGACCGCCTGGTCGGTCAACGCCTCCAACATCGTCGCCAGCAAGTACTTCCGCGGCGCGCTCGGCTCGCCCGATCGGGAGTCGTCGCTGCGCCAGCTCATCGACCGGGTCGTGCTCCGCTACGGCGCGGCCGGCCGCGAGCACGGCTACTTCGCGTCGGAGAGCGACGCCGAGATCTTCGAGCACGAGCTGACCTGGATGCTGCTGCACCAGGTCTTCAGCTTCAACTCCCCGGTCTGGTTCAACGTCGGGACGGCCGCGCCGCAGCAGGTGTCGGCGTGCTTCATCCTCGCGGTGGACGACACCATGGAGTCGATCCTCAACTGGTACCGGGAGGAGGGCCTGATCTTCAAGGGCGGCTCCGGTGCCGGTCTCAACCTCTCCCGAATCCGCTCCTCGAAGGAGCTCCTCTCCTCCGGCGGCACCGCGTCCGGCCCGGTCAGTTTCATGCGCGGCGCCGACGCCTCGGCGGGCACCATCAAGTCGGGCGGAGCGACCCGGCGCGCGGCGAAGATGGTCGTCCTCGACGTCGACCATCCCGACGTCGTCGAGTTCGTCGAAACCAAGGCGCGTGAGGAGGACAAGATCCGCGCGCTGCGCGACGCCGGGTTCGACATGGACCTCGGCGGGCGCGACATCGCCTCGGTGCAGTACCAGAACGCCAACAACTCGGTGCGGGTCAACGACGAGTTCATGCGCGCCGTGGTCGACGGGACGTCCTTCGACCTGCGGGCGCGTCTCGACAACCGGGTGATCGAGTCGGTGGACGCCCGCGGGCTGTTCCGCACGATCTCCCAGGCCGCCTGGGAGTGCGCCGACCCGGGCATCCAGTACGACGGCACGATCAACGACTGGCACACCTGCCCGGAGTCCGGCCGGATCTCCGCGTCGAACCCGTGCTCGGAGTACGTCCACCTGGACAACTCGAGCTGCAACCTGGCCTCGCTGAACCTGATGAAGTTCCTGCGGCCGGACCGCACCTTCGACACCGAGACGTTCGTCGCGTCCGTCGAGCTGATCATCACGGCGATGGACATCTCGATCTGCTTCGCGGACTTCCCGACCCCGGAGATCACCAAGGTGACCCGGGCGTACCGGCAGCTCGGTATCGGGTACGCCAACCTGGGCGCGCTGCTCATGGCCAGCGCCCGCGCGTACGACTCCGACGGGGGCCGGGCGCTCGCCGCCGCGATCACCTCGCTGATGACCGCCACCGCCTACCGCCGCTCGGCGGAGCTCTCCGGCACCGTCGGGGCCTACGACGGCTTCGCCCGCAACGCCGACGCCCACCGGCGGGTCGTGCGCAAGCACTCGGCGGCGAACGACGCCGTCCGCACCGTGCACGCGGAGGAGGCCCGCCTGATCGCCGCGGCCTCGAAGGAGTGGGAGCGCGCGCTGTCGGTGGGGGAGAAGCACGGCTGGCGCAACGCCCAGGTCAGCCTGCTGGCCCCGACCGGGACGATCGGCCTGGCGATGGACTGCGACACCACCGGGATCGAGCCGGACCTGGCCCTGGTGAAGATGAAGAAGCTGGTCGGCGGGGCCAGCATGAAGATCGTGAACCAGACGGTGCCCGCGGCGCTGCGCGCGCTGGGATACGCCGAGGAGACGATCGAGGCGATCGTCGAGTACATCGCCGAGCACGGCCACGTCGTCGACGCCCCCGGCCTGCGCACCGAGCACTACGAGGTGTTCGACTGCGCCATCGGGGACCGCGCGATCAGCCCGATGGGCCACGTCCGGATGATGGCCGCCGTCCAGCCGTTCCTCTCCGGCGCCATCTCCAAGACGGTGAACATGCCGGCGACGGCCACCGTCGCCGAGGTCGAGGAGATCTACCTCGAGGGATGGCGGCTCGGCCTCAAGGCCCTCGCGATCTACCGGGACAACTGCAAGGTCGGCCAGCCACTGACGGATGTGAAGGGCGCGAAGCGGGACGCCGCCGCGGCGGCCGAGGTGGCCTCCGACGTGGCCGCCCGGGCCGCCGCCGGAGCGGCCGCTGCCGTTGCGGTGCCGTCCGCCGCGGCGGCGCAGCCCGCGGTCGGTCCCGGCGCTCCCGGGCCGCACTGGCCGGCCGGGCCCGGTGAGCACCGGCCCGTCCGCCGCAGGCTGCCGAAGACACGCCCGTCGCAGACCGTCTCGTTCAGCGTCGGTGGCGCCGAGGGATACATGACCGCCGGCTCCTACCCGGACGACGGCCTCGGCGAGGTCTTCATCAAGATGTCCAAGCAGGGCTCCACCCTCGCCGGTGTGATGGACGCGTTCTCGATCGCGGTGTCCATCGCGCTGCAGTACGGCGTGCCGCTGGAGGCCTACGTCAGCAAGTTCATCAACATGCGGTTCGAGCCGGCCGGTATGACCGACGACCCGGACGTGCGGATCGCCCAGTCGATCATGGACTACCTGTTCCGCCGGCTGGCCCTGGACTACCTGACCGAGGAGCAGCGCGCGGAGCTGGGCATCCTGTCCGCCTCGGAGCGGACGCGGCGGCTGTCCGACCAGGCCGGCGGCGGCCCGGCCGCGGCGGCGGAGCCGGAGATCGACATCGAGTCGCTGCGGGCGTCCGCCCCGGTCGAGGGTGACTCGGGCCCGGCGGCCACCGCCGGTGCGGCGCCGGCCCGGTCTGCGCCGGGCGGGTCCGCGCCGGCCGGGCCGGGCGTGGGCGGCGGGCCGGAGCTGGTCGCGCAGGAGCTGCGACTGGCCATGCCGGGCGGTTCGCTGACCGCCCAGACGGTGGTCGACGCGCCGCTCTGCTTCACCTGCGGTGTGAACATGCGCCCGGCCGGCAGCTGCTACGTCTGCGAGCAGTGCGGCTCCACCAGCGGCTGCAGCTGACGACGAGCGGTACCGCGCCAGACGCAACATTCCGTGGGGTAGGCGATCACCCGCCTACCCCACGGCTCCATCCACCCCCTGCGGGACGAGGAAGTCAGCACAGCGAACCGATCTGAAGGCCTTGTCGCGTCTGCTGCAGCACTGCTCGACATGTGACCGTGACCGTGGTCGGGGCGCGGAGCGGTGCCGGCCGGGCGCCCGCCGCCCGCGGGGGGGGGGGGGGGGCCCCCCCCCCGCCCCCCCCGCCGCGACCGCCATCCGGCTCCTGCACGAGCACCTCGCGCGGACCGGGAGCCCGGTGTCCTGAGCAACGGCCGGGGATG
>NZ_JALKFY010000561.1:0-338 GCF_023242985.1 Frankia sp. Mgl5
TCCGTCACCAGCGACACCGCACCCGCCGACCAGTCCACATGCCCCGACGGCCGATCCACGTGCAGCGTCTTCGGGACGACGCCGCGCCGCAGCGCCTGCACCGTCTTGATAACCGCCGCGGCACCCGCGGCGGCCTGCGTGTGCCCGATGTTCGACTTCAACGACCCCAACAGCACCGGACGTCCCTCGTCACGGCCCTGGCCGTAGGTGGCGAGCACGGCCTGGGCCTCGATCGGGTCGCCGAGACGCGTCCCCGTCCCATGCCCCTCCACCACATCCACATCAGCCGTCGTCAACCCCGCATCCGCCAACGCCGCCCGAATCACCCGCTCCTGCGA
>NZ_JALKFY010000562.1:0-338 GCF_023242985.1 Frankia sp. Mgl5
GAAGATGACAGACCGTGGACTGGTTGAGGTAGACAAACAAGGACGCACCAGCATTCAAAATGTGTACGCGATCGGGGATATCGTTGCTGGTCCGGCACTTGCCCACAAAGCGATGTACGAAGGAAAAGTGGCGGCGGAAGCGATTGCCGGCCTGCCTGCCGAAGTGGATTACAAAGCGATTCCGGCTGTTGTCTTCTCCGACCCGGAGATGGCCAGTGTGGGACTGGGTGAAAAAGAGGCAAAAGAGAAAGGCATCGATTACGTCTCAGGCCGTTTCTCCTTTGGCGCCAACGGTCGGGCTCTTTCCGTCAATGCAGGAGAAGGCTTCGTGAAGCTGG
>NZ_JALKFY010000563.1:0-337 GCF_023242985.1 Frankia sp. Mgl5
CGAGCCCGAAGGTGTTGCTCTCCTCGACGGTGATGACGCCTTCCTTGCCGACCTTGTCCATCGCCTCGGCGATCATGGCGCCGATGGCCGGGTCACCGGCGGAGATGGAGGCGGCCGACGCGATCTGCTCCTTGGTCTCCACGTCCTTCGCGACGCTGGAGAGCTCCTCGGAGACACGCTCGACGGCGGCCTCGATGCCCTTCTTCAGGCCGATCGGGTTCGCGCCGGCGGCGACGTTGCGCAGGCCCTCGCGGACGAGCGCCTGGGCGAGGATCGTGGCGGTGGTGGTGCCGTCACCCGCGACGTCGTTGGTCTTCTTCGCGACTTCCTTGACGAG
>NZ_JALKFY010000564.1:0-337 GCF_023242985.1 Frankia sp. Mgl5
AAATTCCACCGCCTGTTTGTTAGTTACAGGCAGTACGCCGGGATGGCCCAGACAGATCGGGCATGTATGGGTATTAGGCGGTGCTCCGAACTCGGTCGGACAACCGCAGAAAATCTTACTGTTGGTGGATAGCTCGGCATGAACCTCCAAGCCGATGACGGTTTCAAACTGGCTCATCTCTATACCCCCTTGACCAGTTCAGGTTTGCGCTGATGATGGCTGGTCGCCTGCTCATAGGCGTACGCTACCCGAAGAATCGTTGCTTCGCCAAACGTCTTCCCGACAATCTGCATTCCGATCGGCATGCCGTTGGACGAGAAGCCGCACGGTACGCTGA
>NZ_JALKFY010000565.1:0-337 GCF_023242985.1 Frankia sp. Mgl5
GTCGAGATAGAGCGAAAAGGTTGTCGATTCTCTGATTTCGCCCAGCGATACCCCCGCTCTGCCCCTGAGATCAGTGACGATTGCTGGCGTCTTGATCGCTTTGGCCGTTTGCAGCATGCCCGCTCCCTGAACGCGCGGAGTGTATGGCAGCGACCCCTTTTTGCCACCTACGGAAGCGGTCGCGATTTCACGAGGGTCAAGAATCGGTTCCGCCGTATTCATCGCCGCTGCCTTAATTGTTTGCACCAGGGAACGCCCCTCCAGATTGCGCCCCATTTTTTGATACGCTTCTTTGATTAACGCCATCGCTCCGGCTGCATGCGGCGTTGCCATAGAC
>NZ_JALKFY010000566.1:0-337 GCF_023242985.1 Frankia sp. Mgl5
TACATGTACTATCTGCAGTACAAGAATGAGACGATTGTGGGCACATCTCCTGAGCTTCTTGTTCGCGTTGAAGACGGCAAGGTAGAAATGAGGCCGATCGCCGGCACTCGAAAACGCGGTAGTACCCCCGATGAGGATGAAGCGCTGGCGCAAGATCTTTTAGCCGATCCCAAAGAACGGGCGGAACATACCATGCTGCTTGATCTGGGACGAAACGATGTGGGCCGTGTTGCTGAGTATGGCTCGGTGAAAGTGGAAGAGCAGATGGTGATTGAACATTATTCCCACGTCATGCACATGGTATCGCATGTGACAGGCCGTTTGCGCGAAGACCTGC
>NZ_JALKFY010000567.1:0-337 GCF_023242985.1 Frankia sp. Mgl5
ATGGGCTACTGTTCATGGGCTCTGACATTAAGGAAGATCATATCCAAGCGCTTTCCACAGCCTCTGTACCGATCGTGCTGGCGGCGACCAGAGATGCCGACAGTATTTTGCCCTCCGTCACCATCGACTATTTTCAGGCTGCTTATGATGCGGCGCGTGTGCTGATCGATCATGGACATAAGCGGATTGCGATGATCACCAGTCCGCTAAACGACCCGCTGGCAGGGCTGCTCCGGTTCGAAGGGTACAAGCAGGCGTTGGCAGATGCCGGGATGAATTTGGACGAGCAGTTGGTTGCACCAGGCAACTACTTCTACGAGTCTGGACTGCGCATCAT
>NZ_JALKFY010000568.1:0-336 GCF_023242985.1 Frankia sp. Mgl5
GTGTCATTATGTCGAAACTTTCTAACCGTCAACAATCGATCATTGACTTCATTCGCAAAGAAGTAAAGGACAAGGGTTATCCGCCGTCCGTTCGCGAAATTGGCGAAGCTGTCGGGTTGGCCTCCAGCTCTACCGTTCATGGCCATTTGGCGAGACTGGAGAAAAAGGGATTGATTCGCCGTGACCCGACCAAGCCCCGCGCGATCGAGCTGCTCCAGCACGACGATGATTTTCAGGACGATTTCGAATCGTCAATTGTTCGCGTGCCAGTAATCGGGAAAGTAACCGCCGGCCAGCCGATCACGGCGATCGAAGAAGTGGAGGAATATTTCCCTC
>NZ_JALKFY010000569.1:0-335 GCF_023242985.1 Frankia sp. Mgl5
ATGCAGTATAGCACGGTTCTGCCGACCACCTCATGCGCCTCCCGGAACGGCATATTTTGCCGCACGAGATAATCAGCCAAATCGGTTGCATTGGAGAAGTCCTGAGAGACAGCCTGGCGCATGCGCTCCTCTCTCACCTGCATCGTTTGGATCATCGGCGTCAACAGGGCGAGCGCGCCATGCAGCGTGGCCACCGTGTCGAACATTCCTTCTTTGTCTTCCTGCATATCTTTGTTGTAGGCAAGCGGCAAGCCTTTCAACACCGTCAACAAGCCGACCAGATTCCCGTAAACGCGGCCTGTTTTCCCTCGGACCAATTCGGCAACGTCAGGATT
>NZ_JALKFY010000570.1:0-335 GCF_023242985.1 Frankia sp. Mgl5
GGGGATTATTCTTGGCGCGATGATGGCATTTGACATGGGCGGACCAGTCAACAAAGCGGCATTTACCTTTGGGATTGCGATGATTGCGGAAGGCAACTTTGGACCCCATGCGGCGATTATGGCGGCTGGGATGACACCGCCGCTAGGGCTTGCTCTGGCAACAACCCTGTTCAAGAAAAAATTTTCGACGGAAGAACGGCAAGCAGGGAAGACGGCTTATGTACTGGGGGCTTCGTTTATTACCGAAGGGGCGATTCCGTTTGCAGCGGCTGACCCTACACGAGTGATTCCTTCGATCATGGTCGGCTCGGCGGTGGCCGGGGGTCTTTCAATGC
>NZ_JALKFY010000674.1:0-65426 GCF_023242985.1 Frankia sp. Mgl5
GCTCGCCGACCGCGTCGTAGGCCCAGACCCGGTTGTCGCCCTTGGTGGTGAAGAAGCAGGTGCCCGCCACGTAGTGGCAGCCCTCGCCGCCGTCGAAGGCGCGGGCGTCGGAGACCTGCCTGCGGGTCGACCGCGGGAGACCGTCCGGGTCGGGGACCCGCGCCCAGCGCACCGGACCGGACTCGGTGTCCTCGGGTGCGACCAGCACCTCCAGGACGCCCGCGGACAGATCGCCCCACCGGGCCGGGCGGAAGCGGTAGAAGCAGCCGTCACGGCGGTCCTCGGTGAGGTAGACGACCTGGCGGTCGGGGTCGCAGGCGGCCGCCTCGTGGGTGAACCGCCCCATCGCGGGGCGTGCCACCGCGTCCCGGCGGCCGTCCGGCCATGTCTCGTGCACCCGCCCGAACGCGTGCTCCTCGCAGGAGAGCCAGGTGCCCCACGGCGTCGCCCCGCCCGAGCAGTTGGCCGAGGTTCGCCGCAGGATCCTGCTGGCCGAGACGATCGTGCCGGTGGCGTCGAAGCGCAGCGCCGAGGCGCCCCCGCGCCACGCCGTCTCGGAGTTGGAGACATAGGTCCAACCCGTTCCGGCGGGGAAGCAGGCGCCGCCGTCCGGGGCGTCGTGCCACTCGAGATCCGTGCCGGGGACGACCTGGCGCGAACGGGCGACCACCCGGCTGGTGAACCCGCGGGGCAGGGCGACCCCGTTGGCGTCGGGTGCCTGAGGGGGGCCATAGGGGCCCTCGCCCGGTCGGGCGGTGGCGGCGAGCGCGGGTGCCCAGCTCGCTCCGGACAGAGCGGCCACCCCGGCGCTCGCGAGCGCCAGGCGCAGCACGGTGCGGCGGTCCACGGTTGTCGCCTCCTCACTGCGGTCGGCGACCCGACCCTAAAGTGATGGCGATGGCACTGACAGTAGTGGTGGGGGCGGTGGCGGGTCGTCCGCCGGCGGCGGTGACGCATGTCTCTGGCGCCGGAGGCGCCGGTGGGGCGTTGATACGGTTCGTCCGTGCTGGTCTCGGTTTTCCCGTCCGATGACGGTCCTGGTCCGGACGATCAGCCCGGGCCGGGGGGCGACTGCGACCGGCGCGGCGAGACGCCCTCGCCGAACGGGCAGGCTGCGGCCGGGCCCGCGGCGCACCGGCGGCACGATCCGCTGGGCGATCGCTGGATCATCGTCTCGGCGGGCCGGGTGGCGCGCCCGTGGCGCGGCGGCCAGGAAGTGGTCGCCACCGCCGTGGGGACCTACGACCCCGAATGCCATCTCTGCCCGGGAAACGTGCGCGCCTCCGGCAAGGCGAATCCCGACTACGACGGCGTTTACGTGTTCGACAACGACTTCCCGGCGCTGCGCCCCGAGCCCGCGGACCTGGCCGCGTCCCCCGATCAGGCGGTGTCTCCCGATCAGGCGGTGTCTGCTGATCCGTCCGGGCTGGATGCGCGGGCGGCGGGGCTGCTGCACGCCGAGCCGGGCATCGGCACGTGCCGCGTCGTCTGCTTCGATCCGGGCCACGACCAGTCACTGGCGAGCCTGGGGCTCGACCGGGTGCGGGCGGTGGTCGACACCTGGGCCGACCAGGAGCGTGAGCTCGGCCGGACCTGGAACTGGGTACAGATCTTCGAGAACCGCGGCGCCGCGATGGGGGCGTCCAGCCCGCACCCGCACGGGCAGATCTGGGCGTCGTCGTTCCTGCCCGACCTCGCCGCGGTCGAGGACCGCACCCAGCGCGACCATCTACGGTCCAGGGGCACCTCGCTGCTGGTCGACTACGCGGCGCTGGAGGCTGAGCTCGCCGCCGCGGATGACGGCGCCAGCACCGCCGCCGCCAGCAGAGTCGCTGCTGGCAAGGCCACCAACGGCAAGGTCGCCAACGGCAAGGCCACTGATGGCGTGGACGGCCCCGGCCGGTCCGCGAGCCGGGTGGTCGTGGCGAACGACCACTGGCTCGTCGTCGTCCCCTACTGGGCGTTCTGGCCGTTCGAGACGCTGGTGCTCCCGCGCCGCCCGGTCGGCCTGCTCCAGCACCTGACCGACGCCGAGCGCGACGCGCTGGCCCAGGCGCTGCGGTCCCTGCTCAGCTGCTACGACGCGCTGTTCGACTCGCCCTTCCCCTACTCGATGGGCTGGCACGCGGCGCCCGGCGCGCGCCCGGATCCCGACGCGCCGGTGCCCGCGCACTGGCAGCTGCATGCCCACTTCCACCCGCCGCTGCTGCGGTCACCGACCGTCCGCAAGCACCTGGTGGGCTACGAGATGTTCGCAGGCGTGCTACGCGACATCACCCCGGAGGACGCCGCCGCCCGGCTGCGGGCCGCCGGGGCGCGCGCGGAGAAACGGACAACAGAGCCCACGCGGGGGCTCACGCCGGGATGATCCCGAGCGGTGGCCTGGCTTCCGGTGGCAGCAGACGCGGGGGTCAGCGGGTGCTGGGGAGCGCCGTCGTCCCGGACCACTGCTGGGAGAACCCCCACAGGGTGCCCGTGGCCCACCACGGCCAGGCGTGTCCGCCGTCCCAGGGGATGCCCACCACCGTCGACGAGCTGGTGACCCGCTCCGACTCGGTGCGCGCGTCCGGGAATGTGACATGGACGTAGTCCGACCAGCCGCCGCGCCACGGCACGGTGGTGTCCGCCGTACCGTGGATGTGCATCATCCGGATGCGTGCCTGGTCGCAGGGCACGAGCAGGTGGCCCGCGACAACGCCGGCCGCCGCGAACACGTCCGGTGCCTCGCAGACGGCACGGGCCGCCAGCATCCCGCCGTTGGAGTAGCCCCAGACGTAGACGCGGCTGCGGTCCACCGGGGTCCGCCGGGCCACGTCGGCCACGAGTTCGCGCAGGTAGGCGATGTCGTCCTGCCCATTCGTCCCGGCGCAGCAGGTGCCGGCGTTCCACGATCCGTCCACGGCGTGCCCGTAGGCGAGCACGAACCCGTGCTCGTCGGCGAACGGGGTGGCCCCGCTGATGTCGCGCATGTCGGCCGCGGTGTGGGCGTAGGCGTGCAGCAGGACGACGAGCGGCCTGGGCGCCCCGGAACGGACGGTGGTGTGCAGGTCGTAGCTGCGCCCCGACCGGAGCGCGATCTCCTTGGTGTACGCCGGGCCCGCGTCGGTGGCATCGCTCGCGGTCCGGTCGCCAGTTCTGTCGGTGGCCCGGTGCATGGTGGACGCAGCGGTCGGTGACGGGGACGCGGACGTCGCGGCCGGCCGTGCGGGGGCAGGCGCCGTAGCCGCGGGAGGTGATCCACCGCCGTACATCAGGGCCACCGGCACGGCGGCCAGCGGGATGCCGACGATCACGAACAGCGCCACCAGGAGCCTGCCGCCGGCCGTCACCGCACCCCCAACGCCCGGCCCAGCGCGACCTGAGGCCACCGAAGACAAGAAGAACAACCCTGCTCACGAGGAGGTGAGATCGGGTGGATCCGGGAGATGTTCGTACGTCGTTGTGATCGGCACAGGATTCTCGCCGGGGGGTGTCATCGTAATGGGCGCCGATGGCCGGTCGTCCCATGGGCGAGGTGTCTGACCGGCCGTGCCCTCCCGCACGCGAGCCGCAACCGGCACGCGAGCCGCAACCGGCGGTCTGCGGGCCCGGCGGGTGACGGGCCCGCGCGGCGAGGTCAGCCGGGGCGCAGTTGGTCGATCGCCCGGTAGACGCGCTCCTCGGAGACCGGGTACGGCGTGCGCAGCGCCTGGGCGAACAGGCTGACCCGCAGCTCCTCGATCATCCAGCGGATCGCCTGGACCGGTTCGGACCCGGCGCGAGCCGGGCCCACCTCGTCGATCAGCTCGTTGAAGGCCTCGACGACGTTGCGCACCCGGAGGGTGAGCTGGCGGTCCCGGGCGGCGTCGGCGGGCAGCCGGTCCAGGCGCCGCCGGGCGGCGGTGAGGTAGCGCTCCAGATCGGGCAGGCGCTCGGCGCCCGTCTCGGTCACGAAGCCCCGGTGAATCAGTGTGTCGAGCTGGGCACGCAGGTCGGTCGCGGTCACCAGCAGCGCCGGGCTGCCCAGCGCCCGCACCCCGAGGCTGATCCCGTGGGCGGCGGCCAGCACGCGCTCGGTGCCGCGGACCACCGACCACGCGGTGTCCGCCAGCTCCGCGCGCACCGTCTCGAGTAGCGCGGCGAAACCCGCCTCGTCCCGGGCGGGCCCGCCGGCGCGGCGCAGCAGCGTGTCCACGGCGGCGGCGACGCAGTCGTCCAGCAGGTCGGTGACGTCGCGGTGCGGGTTGTTGCTCAGGGCCAGCTTCGCCGCGTTCGGCAGCCGGCCGATGATCCCCCGGACGGGGGAGGGGACGTTGAGGAGCAGCAGCCGCCGGGTGCCGGCCCACATCGCGCGGTCGGCCTCCTCCCGGTCGTCGAAGACCCGGACCGCGACCGAGTCGCCCTCGTCGACCAGAGCCGGGTGGGCGCGCACGAGATGCCCGCCGCGGCTGCGCTCGATCACCGCGGGCAGCGTGCCGACGTCCCAGGTGCGCAGGCCCGAGCGTTCCACGCCGGCGGCCGCGGCCGAGACGACCGCCTTCGTCCGGGGCCGTAGCCGGGCCCGCAGCTCGGCCAGGTCCTTGCCCTCCGCGAGCGTCGCCCCGCCGTCGTCGACGACCCGGAAGGTCATCCGCAGGTGCGGCGGCAGCAGCTCGGCCAGCCGCGGCGGCGCCCAGACCCCGGAGGGGAGCGCCGAGCCGCTCATCCGGTGCAGCTCACCGGCGACGGCGTCGGCCAGCGGGCGGTCGTCGGGGGTCAGGCGGTCGTCGGGGGTCAGGCGGTCCAGGACAGCGCGGGCGTAGTTCGGCGCCGGGACGAAGCCGCGCCGCACCACTTTGGGCAGCGCACGGATCAGCGCGGTGACGAGCTCCTCCCGCAGCCCGGGCACCTGCCAGGTGAACGGCTCCGCGCGCAGCGTGCCGAGGACCGGCAGCGGCACCCGCACGGTCACCCCGTCGGCGGCCTCCCCGGGCGTGAACTGGTAGGTGAGCGCCAGCTCGACGCCGTCGGCGTCCCAGGTGTCGGGGTAGTCCTGCTGGCGGATCGCGCCCGCGCGGTCGTTGACCAGCATCGACGCGGAGAAGTCGAGCAGGTCCGGCTCGGTGCGGCGGGTCGCCTTCCACCAGGTGTCGAAATGGCGGCCGGAGACGACGTCGGCGGGTATGCGCTGGTCGTAGAACTCGAACAGCGTCTCGTCGTCGACGAGGATGTCGCGGCGGCGGGCCCGGTGCTCCAACTCCTCGACCCCGGCGAGCAGCTCCCGGTTCGCGTGGAAGAAGGCGTGCCGGGTGTTCCAGTCGCCCTCGACGAGCGCGTGCCGGATGAACAGGTCCCGGCTGACGACCGGGTCGATCCGGCCGTACTGGACCAGCCGCGACGTCACCAGCGGGATCCCGTACAGCGTGACCTTCTCGTAGGCCAGCGCTGCGGCCTGCTTGCGGGACCAGTGCGGCTCGCTGTAGGTACGCCGCAGCAGGTGCTCGGCGAGCGGCTCGACCCACTCGGGTTCCACCCGCGCCACGGTCCGCGCCCACAGCCGGGACGTCTCGACCAGCTCGGCCGCGACGACCCAGGTCGGGATGCCCGGCCCGCGCCGCCCTCCGGTCTCCGCGTCCGCTTCCGCCGGTGCGCCCCGGCCCGCGTCGCCGGCTTCGGGCCGCGCCGGCCTCCGCCGCGCCAGCCCGGAACCGGGGAAGATCGCGAAGCGGGCGCCCCGGGCCCCGAGATAGTCCTTCTTCTCCGGCTCGTAGCGGCCGAGGTGGGAGAGCAGCCCGGTGAGCAGCGCCTGGTGCACCGACCGGGCGTCGGCCGGGCTGTCGTTCGGCTCCAGCCCCAGGCTCCGGGCGATCGCGCGCAGCTGGCCGTGGACGTCCTGCCACTCCCGGATCCGCAGGTAGTTCAGGAACTCGGTGCGGCACATCCGCCGGAACTGGTTGGACGACCGCTCCTCGCGCGCGGTGCGCAGGTGCCGCCACAGGTTCAGGATCGACAGGAAGTCCGACGTCGGGTCGGTGAACCGGGCGTGCCGCTCGTCGGCGGCGGCCCGGTGCTCGACGGGCCGCTCCCGCGGGTCCTGGATGGCCAGCGCGGAGGCGATCACGAGCACCTCGGACAGGCAGCCCAGCTCGCCGGCCGCGAGCACCATCCGGGCCAGTCGGGGATCCACCGGCAGCTGGGCGAGACTGCGCCCGGTCGGGGTCAGCCGTCTGCCGGGCTCGGCGTCCTCGATGAAGGCACCCAGCTCGGTCAGCAGCCGCATGCCGTCGGTGACCTGGCGCGACTCCGGCGGGTCGAGGAACGGGAAGTCCGCCATCTCGCCGAGGCCGAGTGCCTCCATCTGCAGGATCACCGAGGCCAGGTTGGTGCGCAGGATCTCGGGATCGGTGAAGGCCGGCCGGCCGGCGAAGTCCTCCTCCGAGTACAGCCGGATGCAGATCCCGTCGGACGTCCGGCCGCACCGGCCGGCCCGCTGGTTGGCCGAGGCCTGCGAGACCGGCTCGATCGGCAGGCGCTGCACCTTCGTCCGATGGCTGTACCGGGAGATGCGCGCCAGCCCCGGGTCGATCACGTAGCGGATGCCCGGGACGGTCAGCGACGTCTCGGCGACGTTGGTGGCCAGCACGATCCGGCGTCCGGTGTGCGGGGTGAAGACCCGGTGCTGCTCGGCCGAGGACAGCCGGGCGTAGAGCGGGACGATCTCGGTCATCGGGAGGTCTCGGCGGGCCAGCGCGTCGGCCGTGTCGCGGATCTCGCGCTCCCCGCTGAGGAACACCAGGATGTCGCCCGGCCCCTCGGCGCACAGCTCGTCCACCGCGTCGCAGATCGCCGAGACCTGGTCGCGCTCGGTGTCGGCGCCCGCCCCGGTTCGGGCGTCGCCACCGGCTCCTCGCCGGGCCTCGCTGTTGCCTCTTCGGCCGTCGCCGCCGGCTCCCTTGCGACCACCGGCTCGTGGTTCGCTCCGTGCCGCGGTGCCAGCGTCGGCGTCGGTGTCGGCGTACGCGTCAGCCTCGGAGTCGGCATCGACGCCCGGCCCGGTGTCGATCAGAGGGCGGTAGCGGGTCTCGACCGGGTAGGTGCGGCCGGAAACCTCGATCACCGGCGCGTCGTGGAAGTGGCGGGCGAACCGGTGCGGGTCGATCGTCGCCGAGGTGATGACCACCTTGAGGTCCGGGCGGCGGGGGAGCAGCCCGTGCAGGTAGCCGAGAATGAAGTCGATGTTGAGGCTGCGCTCGTGCGCCTCGTCGATGATCAGGGTGTCGTACTGGCGGAGCAGCCGGTCGGCGGTCAGCTCGTTGAGCAGGATGCCATCCGTCATCAGCTTGATCAGCGTGGACGGGCCGACCCGGTCGGTGAAGCGCATCTGGTAGCCGACCAGCCCGCCCCCGCTGCTGTTCCCGCCTCCGCCTCCGTTCGGGCCGGCCTGGGCCCGGTCACGGCCGGTCTCGGGGATCACGCTGCCGAGCTCCTCGGCGATCCGTTCCGCCACGGTGCGCGCGGCGATCCGCCGCGGCTGGGTGTGCCCGATCATGCCGCGCACGCCCCGGCCCAGCTCCAGACACAGCTTGGGGAGCTGCGTGGTCTTGCCCGAACCGGTCTCGCCGGCGATCACCACGACCTGGTTGTCCCGGATGGCGGCCAGGATCTCCTCCCGGCGCTGGCTGACCGGCAGCTCCTCCGGGTAGCCGATCACCGGGACGCTGGCCCGGCGCGTCTCCACCCGCAGCCGGGCGGTCTCGACGTCCGCCGCCAGCCGCGCGATCGAGGAGTCGCGCGCCGCCGGGTCGCGCATCCGGCGGGCCCGGTCGAGGTGCCGGCTCAGGCGGTGGGCGTCGCGCGCCATGAGCTGGGGCAGGCAGGCACGCAGCTCGGCCAGCGGCGGCGGTGCCGGCGGCGGCGTTTCAGCAGGAGAGATCACAGACGGCGTATTCCCGGGCGGTCGTCGGTTCGTGGGTACCCCGGTCGAGCTGGGCACGGGCCACGCTACGAGCGCGGCCGCACTCCGGCCCGGACCGCGGCGGCCGCCTTCGCGCGGCGTTGTCTTCGAGGCAGCTCTTCCGAGTCAGCCCCTCAGGGCAGCATTGTGCCCGCGCCGCCGCGCGCCGGCACCTGCTTTTCTCCAGCGCCGGGCCGGCGGCCCGCATTCCCAGCGGACGCCGGCTCCGGTCGGGGATCGTCCCGGGATCAGCCCCGGGCCCGGGCGGGCGCGCCGCCCAGGCGGGCGGGCGCGCTCAGTAGGCCGACGCGGTCAGTAGGTCGTGGTCGCCGCCAGCGCGAGCAGCACCAGCGCGCCGACGGCGGCGGTGGTGCGGATGGAGTTGAAGAAGTCCCACCGGGCCCGCTGGGACTCCCAGTCGGCGGGCGGGGCCTCCGGGCGCCAGGTGGCCATCGCGTTGTTGATCGGCAGGTCGCCCCGCACCGTGACGAGGATGTTGGTGAACACGGCGACGGCCGCGACGGCGGCGATGATCGCGCAGGTGGACGCGCCGTCCACGGCCGCCACGACGGCCAGCGCGACCGTCGACAGCAGACTGCTGATCTGGAGCGGCTTCATCAGCTTCGGGTAGCTGACGTCGAACGCCTGCTTGACCAGCACATACGAAGTCGGGGGCAGGGAGTGCATCGCGGGCCGGACGGCGACCAGGCCGACGGCCATGGTCCCCGCTACGAGCCCGGTCAGGACCAGGGAGATCACGACAAGCGCCGAGACCATGGTTTTCCGGCTCTCCATCCTGTGGGCGCGGCTGAACGGGTGCATTCATACCAAGTTGTGGGAGCACTTGGGTGCCATTGCCCAGATGTGTGCCGGTTGATGCCGATGTCTGCCGGAGTCACCGACGGTGGACGCGTCGGCCGCCGCCGAGGTCGCTCGGGCCGGCCGTGGCCGGTTGCGACGTCGCGGATCGCCCCGCGGGAGCATCCTGAGCGCCGGGGCGGCGCCGTGTGGAGCCCGCGGCTCCGAAGGGTGTCGAGGCGGCCTGGCCCGCCCGAGCCGTGGCCTGCCTCGTGCCGCCGGACGGCCCCGCATGACTGGCTGGCCTATCCGGCGTCGGGGTGAATCTCGTTGTGGTACGCCTGGCCAGCTTCAGAGCTCGGTGATGATTTGGCTGAGAAGCTTGGGCGTGGTGGCCGGCGGCGGGCTGTCCACCGTCAGCCGGTTCATCGCTTCGGCGTAAATGTCCACATCTTCTCTTTTATCCATGTAGACGGCGCCGGTGAGCTGCTCCAGGTAGACCACATCGGGGAGGTCTGACTCCGGGAAACGCAGGATGCTGAAAGCGCCGCCCTCGGCCGCGTGCCCGCCGAAGGCGAAGGGCATGATCTGCAGAGTCAGGTTCGGCAGGTCGCACAGGGCGATCAGCTGCTCGAGCTGGCTGCGCATCACCTTGGGGCCGCCGATCGGGCGCCGCAGGGCGACCTCGTCGACAACTACCCACAGTCGAGGCGCGTTCTCGCGGTGGAGAACCTTCTGCCGGTTCATGCGCACGTTGACCCGGCGCTCGATGATCTCCGCGGGCACACCGGTGTTGCCCTGCGTGATCACCGCCCTGGCGTACTCCTCCGTCTGGAGAAGCCCGGGGATGAACTGGAGCTCATAGGTCCGGATGAGCTGCGCCGCCTCCTCCAGTCCGATGAAGGGCTGGAACCAGTTCGGGAGCACGTCACCGAAGCTGTGCCACCAGCCGGGCCGGTTGGCCTCCCGGACGAGGGAGAGCAACGGCGCGCGCTCGGCGCTGTCCGTCACCCCGTACAGGGTGAGGAGGTCGTCGACGTCGCGTTCCTTGAAGCTCACCCGCCCCAGTTCCATGCGGCTGATCTTCGACTCCGAGGCCCGGATGTGGTAGCCGGCGTCCTCGCGGCTTATGCCCTTTTCCTCCCGAAGTCGACGGAGCTGTGAGCCGAGCAGGATCCGACGTACGGTCGGACCGCCACCCGGCTGAGTGGTTGTCACTGTCGGCCCCCTCGCCATAGGTCAATGCAAGAGTACGGCATTCGATCTTCTACCCTCGTTCACCTCGCGCCTTCTCCGCCCCGTTCAACTCAGTCACGTCTCGCGGTGCGAACGAGATACGTATACACGGTTGACGGAGAGCGCTCGCGACCGACTCCCAATTTCGGTGGGGTACGAGACCCGGTCCGGCTGTTCCGCATACTGCCCGGTCATTGCGTCCCACGCTGGGTACGCATTCCGAGGTTGGGCGGGCGGCTCCGGGCGCGGCCGAAGCCCGGGCGGCGGGTGCGTAACCCGCGTCAGTCCGGCCGGCTCCTGGGGCGGCTGCCGTTACCCCCGCCATCGGGCATCCCCCGGGGCGGGACCACCGGAGGAGGTCTGGTGGTGCCTGCTTCCATCCGGATCCCCCTTGACCGGATCAGCCTTGCTCGGTCGCCACTGTGGCAGAAAGACCACGCCGGGTCGAGCAGTTGCCGGCCGCCGGAGTACACCTCTGATCTCCTCACCGGTGATCCCGTCGCCGGGATCGGAAGAGCGCCTGTCGACGGCGCGGAGCACACCTCTTTCCCCGCTCGCCGACGGTGCTCGCGCCTCGCGCACGGTGCCGCCGCGTTCGGTCCGGGACCCGCTTCTGTGGGCCGGAATCGGGCGTCGTGTCGACCGTACAACCTCCCCGCAGGCCTGCCGGGCGTGATCGGGACCTTCGTCTCGGCATGTAGGGCGGTACGGCGCTGAGGGCGGGAGCCCGGCCGCGCGGGCCGGAATTCACGTGGGAACGCTGCTCGGGGCACGCGCCGGCGGGATGCCGGCAGGCCGGACGGGCGCCGCCGCGGGCGGAGCCGAACAGGCCGTTCGCCACCACTGCCGGCGCCGGAGAGTGGGCACGATCGGGTGATCACCGGAATGGACCCTTCGGGCGGCCGAGGCGGGCTGGGTGCTGCCTGGCCGGGTCGGGACCGGACCGGACCGGGGTCAGGTTCGACGGGTCCGATGGCGTCGCGTCTGTCGGGGCTGGGTCTGTCAGCCGCCGGGTCCGTGTAGCCGTCGGGTCCGTCGGGCGTCGGGTCCGTCGAGCCCGGACGTGCCGGGCCGGGGCCGGAGGGCTGCGGGTTCGTGGCGGGCTCTCTTCCTTCCGATCTTCTTTGTCGCCGGAGAAAGTCCTACACCACAGGGGATCTCCGCGATGATCCGTGTCCGTAACGACGATGAAATGTAGACGGAACACGAGATCGACGTTTCGCCCGCGGTATTCCGTAGTGCATTCAGTGTGTCCTGGTGTTGATGTCGTGTGTCCGCGTCGCGGGTTGTGAGTGTCACCCGAAAGGGTCGATCCGTAGCGGTCGAACGTCGCGTGCACGTGGGCGCAGGTCGGATGCACGTGCACACGCGCGTGCTGTATCGTGAGCCGAAGTCCGTGCAAGCGCACGCGCCGACCCCCGGAGGGAGGTGGGACGAGGCCTCTCATCGGCCGAGGCTTCCCTGTGGCGGAGCGGTTCTGTGGCCGCGGACGAGCCGCGAGCCGCTCGAGCGGAAAGGTGCCCAGACCGCGTGTAGCGAGCGCCTGGCTCCGGACGAATCTTCAGGAGACCGACCTTGTCCAAGATCTACAGTGGTATGCCTGCCACGGCCCTACAGCGGGTTACCTGGCAGAAGAGTCGACGGAGCAATTCGCAGGGCAACTGCGTCGAGATGGCGCGGCTTCCCGGGGACGCGGTGGCCGTCCGAAACTCCAGGCATCCCGACGGACCCGCGCTGGTTTACACGCGGGCCGAGATTGAGGCGCTGATCCTGGGCGCGAAGGATGGGGATTTCGACAACCTGCTCATCTGAGCGGGGCGGTCTCACGGGGGTCCCCAGCACGTGGCGTCGCGGTCGCCCTCGGGGGTGGTGACCAGGCATCCGTCAGGGTGTCGTTCGACACGTGTGAACTAACGGAAAGTGAAACACCAAACGCATCAAGCGATCTCCAGGTGGCGAACGCATGGGACATCGCGCCACGCACCACCGGCGCCACGAACCTCCGCCTGGGTGACTCGCACCAGGTACGCACCATCACCGCTGACGAACGAGGCGCCGGCCCACCGGCGCCGGCCGCTCGATCAGCTCCAGGGCGAGCTTGACGGATCCTGCTGTAGTCCGTCTCGCTCCGGATCACGACCGGACACCGGCGTCCGGTCATGATCGCAAGGTGAGATGCGTGGCTGGGAGCTCTCCGCCAGACCGTCTCCGTGACGCCCTGCGCGGGCCGCCGTGGCCCGTCGCCAGGCGCCGATACGGGGGCGGGCGGCACCCCGTGGCCTCGGCAGCACCTGTCGGGGCGTATGACGGCCTGTGGACCGCCGGATCCACGCCCGCGCACTGCCCGCACCGAAGCACCCGACCGCCGACGCGAGACCCGGTACCCGCCTCACCACGTACCGATGCGACATCGACCCCCCGGGGCTGACGCGAGCGCTGCCATGCCCTGTACGCGCACCGGAGAGCCGAATGACGACCCTGACCATGGATCGGATCTTCACGTCCGGGGATCTCCCGCTCCTGTCCCTCCCACAGGCCGACGGGCTGATCACCTGCAGATGGTTCCACGAGCCTGTCGTGGTGCGGGCCCTGGCCGAGGACGGCGGTGACGCCGTCGGCGAACGGCGGCGTGCGCAGGTGGGATTCGTGATGGTGGAGCCGAGCTGGCTGGCCCGGGCCGCCGCCGAGCGGGTCCGCGGCCCCGGGATCGACGCGGTCGTGATGCACGTGCAGGGCGGGCTGCCCGGCCGCAGCGCGCTGGCGCTCGCGTTCGCCTCCCATCTGCGGTCGGTGCTGCTGCGCAGCGGGCGGGAGACCCACGTGGTCACCGCCGGCGCCCGGCCCGACCTGACCGGCCTGGCGGACCTGGTGCGCATTCCCCATCTGGTCACCGTCACCGACGCCACCGGCGCGATCGCCGACACCGTGGTCTGGGAGGTCATGACCGACGCCCAGTTCGACGCGTGGCTCGACGGAGCCCCCCGACCGGACCAGCACGCGATCGAGGCCCACCTGCCCGGTCTGCTCCGTCTGCGCGGTCTGCACCGGTCCGGCCGGCTCGACCGCCGGCGAGCCGGTGCCCTGCTGGACGTCCTCGAAGGCGGGACGCTGTCAACCCGGCTGATCCACCTCTGCCCTCGGGTCGTGCTGCCGCTCGCCGCGGCCGCGGCTGCCTAAGGCCACCCGCCGCGAACAGCCCGGTGCGGGCGCTCGACCACGTGTGACCATCTCGTCGCCCGCAGACCGTTGCATCACCCGGTGGGGCGGTGCAAACATGTACTAGCCGCCCGGGGATCCCCCCGTACCCCGGGCGGCCTTTTCATGTCACCGGCAGGGTCGTGCCATCCGTCGGCCCGGGGTCGACCAGCCACCGTCCGGTGCGTCGTCCAACGCCCCGCGGAGCCGGTCGGGGATGCTGATCACCAGCGCGGTGCCCGGATCCGCGCCCGCGGAGCGGATCTGCCGCGCCGCCGCCGCGACGGCCGACTCGATCACCGCAGACACCCCGTCGTTCATCGCCGGGACGGCGTAGACCACGTGGGGGAACCTGCGCAGCAGGTCGCCGGCGACACCGATCGCCGCGCTGATCCCGTGGTTGACCCGCTCGACCTGCACGGCGGCGCAGGATCCGTCGGCGAGCCGGGCGACACCGTCCGGAACGTGCGCGCCGGTCCGGACCGCCCGCTCGTGCTCGTCGCGCCAACGGCGTGCGCCCACCCACCCGACCACCGGGATGCCGGGCGGCCGGTGTTCCAGCAGCAGCCGGGTGCGAGCCACCTCGGCGGCGTGCACGGCTGCGGTCAGCGGGCCCGCGGCGCTGTGATCGACCTCGCCGACCAGGCGTGCGCCGTCCTCGGTGAGGCGCACGATCCGACCCCGGTTGGCGAACAGCCCCTCCGCCTGGACGAGATCCGCCTGCTGCCAGCGCCGCACGACCGCCCTCGCCGCGCTCGGGGAGGCCAGCCGCGCCGGGTCGAGCACGATGGCGAGATCCACCTCGTAGGCCGAACCCATCTCCAGCAGCCAGCTCAGGCACCGGAAGTCACGCGCGTTGATGCGGATGCTGCCCTTGTCGGATCGTTCCTTTCTGGCCACCTGGCTCATCTGTGTGCCTTCCCTGGACACCGGATCGGGTGCCGCCTCCAGACCGGCCCGATCGCCGCGGGGGTCGTCCTGCCGCCGGATCGAGCGAGAAATTTATATAGAGGATTATTCTCTGGTTGTTTCGGCGGCACCCATGGCGAGGTGGGTCTGGCGCCGCGCGGGATGTGGGAGGTGAGGTTCCGCCTCCGGGGTATTCGCCTCCGGGACAAAGGCACGCCGTGGTATCGGTCGATCCCACGGATGAGAACGCCGATTCCTCATCCGATGCGCCATCGTCGGCCGGAGGCCCAATTCTGCCAAGCGGGCGAACGCTGTCAAGTGCTCCGCCGGCCCGGCGCCGGTATTCGTGTCGACCCACGGCCGCTTTCCGTGACTCCGCTCCGCGCCCGTATGGGCCTCGGGTCGTCGCCGCGGCGGGACGCCCGTCCGCGGCTTTACCGGGCCGCGTTTCCAGGATATTGACCGGAGTCAGCACTCCGTCGCTGTGGGCCGGTGGGCGGGTGGGGTTCGCCGCCGGACCCGCCGGACCCGCCGGCTTGGCTGACCCGTCCGTCCGGCCTGCCCGGCTCCCGGCTGGGTGGGTATGACCGCAGGTGGCGCGGCGGTGACGGACCGGTGCCGGGCCCGCCGCCGCGGGACCGCACCGGACGCCCCTCAGCGCCCGCGGCCGGCGGGGGAACGAGGAAAATTCGGCGAAGCCAGGCGGGTGAGGTTCGTTCTCCCACATCTCGGAATCATCCCGCCGGCGCGGTGAATCGGTCCGGCCGCGCGATTCGTGCCGGGAATCTTCCGGGCTTCTCCGCCGCCCGGCGAGCGGCCCGGCCGCGGCCGGGCTACGGTTCCGCCCATGTCGTCAGCCGTCACACTGCCTGCATGGACCGAAACGTCGAAGTACCTGTCACTGACCACCTTTCGTAGTGACGGGCGATCCGTCTCGACGCCGGTGTGGTTCGTGGTCAACGGCGCCGAGCTGCTCGTTCTTACCGACGAAAAAAGCGGAAAGGTGCGCCGTCTGCGTGACTCCCCGCGGGCGACGGTCGCCCCGTGCGACGCACGCGGAAAGGCGGCGGAGAGCCCGGTGGATGTGATGGCAGAGGTCGTCCCGGAACGTACCGGTGCCGCGCGGGCCATGGTGCGCCACCGTTACCGGGTCGCGGCGCCGCTGGTCTCGGCCATGTCGAAGGCGGCACGCGCGGTGCGCCGGCGCCCGCCGGAGACCCAGACCGCCATCCGGATCACCCTGCCTGGCTAGTAGCCGCACCCGCCGCCCGCTGCTGGGCGGCGGCCTCACGTGCCGTGGACGCCGCCGAACATCGCCTCCGATCGCAGCCGCAGGCCGGCCGTCTGGTCCACGATCTTCCGTTGGACGGCGGCCCGGGGGTCGCGGCTGGTGATGCCCTTGATCCCCAGGTCGACGGCCAGCGCCCGCAACCGGGCCACCGCGAGCGGGCCGAGGGCGTCCAGGAGCTGCTCGGCGGCCGCGCGGCTGGGCGCGTCGAGCAGGGATCGGCGCAGCTCCTCGAGCTCGGCTCCGCTGGGAACCTCGACCTGGGCCCGGCCCGCGGCGCCCGCCGCCGTACCAGCGGGACGTCGCGCCGCCGTGCCCGTGGGACGTCGCGCCGCCGTGCCCGAAGGACGTCCAGCGGGGGTGGACACCACGGCGAGCCGGGCGTGGCCCGCGATCAGGTCGGCGACCTGGCGGCTGTCGAGGCCGGTCAGCAGCTCCGCCACCTGGCGCAGCAGCAACGCGCCGAGGTCCGCGGGCGAGGCGCCGGAGTCAACACCCACGGCGCCGGTTCCCGTGCTCATGGTGGTGGCTTCAGTACCCACGGTTGGCCGCCCCGATCCGCCGGAGGAACTCGTCGACGAGCGTGCGCAGCTCGAGCGCGAGCCCGCGGGGAATGCGCTCGGAGAGCACGACGGGGAGCTGGGTTCCGGCCGCGCCGGCGAAGTAGCTGTTGCTCTCCCGGACCATCGCGTCGAACACCGGCGCGTCGAGGCTTTTCGCCAGCTCGATGTGCGGCTGCATCGCGGTGATCGGCTGGCCGCCGTAGTACTGCACCATGGTGAACACGATGCCGAGGATCTGCGGGTCGAGCCGTTTGACCCCCGGGTAGCGGTCCGACTGCATGTCGGCGACCCGGTTGTACTCCCACGCGAAGCGGCGCAGCCGGGTGAGCAGGTGCTCGATGCCCAGCGTCGACAGCTCGTCCGGCCGGGCCGGGACGAGCAGGAAGTCGCACGCGGCGACCGCCATGCGGGTGATCACACCGAAGTTCGGCGGGCAGTCGATGAGCACCAGGTCGTAGTCGTGCGGGTGGAACGTCGCCAGGCCCGCGGCGAGACGCTGGTAGACGTCGAAGTAGTACCGGGTCGAGCGGTGGACCTGCGCCCCGCCCAGCCGGGCCGCCAGGTTCATCTCGACGTCACCCAGCGAGAGGTGCGACGCGACCAGCCCGAGCCCGCCGCCGTTGTGGGTGATGGCCGAGTTGACGACCGGCGGCGTCGTGACGAACGGTGAGAGGTGCGGAACGTAGGACTCGCCGCGCCAGGCCTCGAACCACTCCTTGACGGTCCGGTCGTCGGCGAGATTCGCCCGCCACTCCTCCGGGCGGTAGAACGAGAACGTGAGGCTCGCCTGCGGGTCGAGGTCGATCATCAGGACGCGCTTTCCCCAACGGGCGATGTCCGCGCCGATGTTCGCGGTGAGCGTCGTCTTTCCCACCCCGCCCTTGTAATTGACGACTGCCACGACTTTCACGGCATCCTCGCTCCCGTATCCCGCCGGTGCTGGTAAGAGGAAACCACACGCCGGCGCGTGATTCGTGCGGCGGGGCGCACGGCGGAGATTCGCGCGGAGCGGGTTTGTGCGGAGAGTGTTTGTGCGGCGGGGCCGGGCCGGGGCGGATTCGCCGCGCCGGGCACGCTACTCCGCAGGACGGCCGGGCACGCTGTTCCGCGGGGCGGAGAGCGCGGCGGACCGGCCTGCCGGCCGTCAGGGCGGCGCGTAGCCGATGAGCCCCTCCGCTGTCTGGCCCTCGCAGTCGGCCTGGAGTGATTCGAAGTGATCCTCGCCGATACGGCACCGGTACACCGCCTGGGTGGCCGGCTCCGCCGGCTTCGCCGCGTAGATCCAGCCCAGCACGCCCACCGGCGTGCGACTCTCGCATGAGGACGCCAGCGAGGTGAACGACTCCGCCCCGTTGAGGCACGTGTAGACGGGAACCGTCCCAGGGGCGTCACCGCTGGTGAAGAGGTTGCCCAGCACCTGCTCCAGGTGGAAGCCGGCCGCCGGCGCCGCGCTCGTGAGCGAGGCGTGATCCTGACCGTTGTAGTAGCGGTACAGCGGCGTGGCCGGCGGCAGCTGCGGAGTCTGGGACGGCGCGGGCGCGGGGGCCGGCGACGGCGGCACACCCGGTGTGCCCGTTGAAGGGCCCGGCGGATTCGAGCCCGGCGCCACGCCGGGGGAGCCGGGGGCGGTCTGGGTCGCGCCCGGCTTCGCGGGATCCGCGGCCGGGAAGCCCGGCCGGCTCGCGCGTGCCCCCTTGTCCGCCGGCACCGGGGGCACCATGTCCTTGAGCGCCCCGACCCGCATCCGCGCGTCCTGGTCGCTCCGGTCACCGCTCCCCGCCGACCGGTCCCATCCCACACCGGTCGCGGCGAGCGTGACCGCGAGCACGGCGAGGGCCAGGCCGGCGGCGGCGAGACCGGTCAGCAGGCCGGAGCGGCCGGCACCGGTGCCGCCGGTCCCGCGGCGGCGCGCCCGCAGGGTCCGATCCGCCACCGTGCCGATGCCCGGCGCCACCACCGAGCCCGCCGGTGCCACCGAGCCCGCCCGCGCCGCCGCGGTCTGGACGTCCGACACGTCGGGCGGGGGGCCGGCGCCTGGCGGCGTCGGTGGAACCCAGCCGGTTCCGATCAGTCCGCGGACCGCGGCGTCGGCCTCGTCGAGGCTGGCCACCGCGACCCCGGCGAGGCTGGACACGACCTGCGTCGCCGTCGGCCGCAGGCCCGGGTCCTTGGCGAGGGCACGGGCGAGCAGCGGGAGCAGGTGGTCGGGCACACCGGTCAGATCGGGGTCGTCGGCGAGCATGCGCATCGCGGACACCGCCGGCGCGTCGGCGGGGAACGGGTGCCGCCCCCGCGCCGCGAAGACCACACACAGAGCCCAGGCGAAGATGTCTCCGGGTGGCCCGACCCGCTCGCCGCGAAGCTGCTCGGGTGCCATCCACGCGACGGTCCCGAGCACGCCCCCGGCGGTCGTGTGGCTCGTGGCGTCGAGCGACCGGGCGATGCCGAAGTCGATGATCTTCGGGCCGTCCCAGGCCAGCAGCACGTTGGACGGCTTGAGGTCGCGATGCACCAGGCCGGCGGCGTGCACGGCCACCAGCGCGTTCGCCAGACCGGCGGCGAGGCCGGCGAGCATCGGCCCGTCGAGGTGCCCGCGCCGGCTCACCGCCGCCTGCAGGCTCACCCCGTCGACGTACTCGGTCGCCATCCACGGCGTCGGTGCGTCGACGTCGGCGTCGAGAACGGCGGCGACGAACGAGCCGCGCACCCGGCGGGCGGCGGCGACCTCCTGGCGGAACCGGCCGCGGAACTCGGCGTCGCCGAGCAGGTCAGGCCGGACGACCTTGACCGCCGCTGGTCGGCGGGCGGGGTCGAACCCCAGGTAGACGGCGCCCATCCCACCGGTGCCGAGCCTGCCTGACAGCCGGTACGGCCCGATGGCACGCGGGTCGGAGTCGATGAGCGGCTCCAGCATCCGGTGTCCTTTCCGCCGCGGCTCGGTGTCGACGGCGCCGGGCCGGCCGCCCGGTCGCCGATGGTATCCACCGGCCACATGCACCTGAACAGGCCCAAATGCCACACGGCCGCGGCAGGGTCCGGGTGTCACCTTCGGTGGGGGGCCGCTCCGAGGGCGTCGGGGGGACGCGACATCATGGGGCGTACCGGCGCATGGCCGGCCATCCGTATCGGCGCGGCACCTGGGAGCACCCATGTCCGACCTGTCCGTTGATCTGAACGCCGACCCGGCCACGCTGGTTGACGCGCTGGGCTCGTTGTCGGAGTCCCAGACGGAGACGGTTCTGCGTGGCCCGTCGGGCGACGCCGTCCTCGACGAGCTGTTCGCCCGGATGCGCGACAGCTTCCAGCCCGAGAAGGCCAAGGGCGAGGACGCGCTGGTCCAGTTCGTCCTCAGCGGCGGGCCGGGCGGTGCGACGCGGGTGTATGTGCTGGCCGTCCACGGTGCGGCGTGCGAGCTGACCATCGACCCGCCCGGCGGCACGGCGCCGGGCGGCGGGCGGACGGTGACCATCACGACCGACCGCGTGCGGCTGGTGCGCGTTGTCACAGGGCAGGCGAACGCCGCCAAGCTCTACCTCACTCGCAAGATCAAAATCGACGGTGACCTCAAGTTCGGCGGGCAGGTCGTCTCCTGGTTCGGGGTTCCCTCCGAGAACTGAGCGCCGCCGGTTACCGAGCGCACACCGCTGCGGGATCGCGTTATGGTCCGGCGGGGATCCGTAAACGGGCTGTAATCGATCCGCGGGACGGGTCGCGTCGCCTCGAGGTCCGTTCCGGTGGCCGGTCTGGCAGGCCGCCGGAACAGCTGTTGTGCAGGGTGTTGCCAAGACTTCCTGCTCACGCAACCATCTATCACCGTGACATGTGACGAGGTAATGCAGGTAACTGACCCGATCGAACGTGCGGGGCTTGCCGACGAGCTGATGTGGACGTCACATCCGCAGCGTTCGGCCCTGCGCGCAATCAGGGCCGCCGCCATCAGGCAGGCGCTCGAGGGCGGGTACGCCCCCACCGATCTCGCCAGCCGGATGAAGGTGACGGTCGCCGACGTCGGATGGATGGCGGACCACCCGGTGTCCGTGCTGCCGGCGGCGCCGCGAATGGCCGAGCGGGCGACACGCATCGCCTGAGCTCGCGGTCGGGACCGCGGCGAGGGACGTAGTCCGGTCAACGGCGACCGGGCACACCTTTCGCCGGCCTCCTGGAACCGCCGAATCCAGGGGTGGCTCCCGCAGGCGGATCCGCTTTCTGCCTTTCTGCCTTTCTCCTAGCCAGCTCACTCTTGGCCCTTGGCCCTTGGCCCTTGCTCGTCGCGGAGCAGGGCGACGTCGGCCCGCCTGGCGGCCCCGGTCGCAAAAGCTTGACCTGAAGTCAACTTCAGGTATTAGCGTCCGAGCTGGCTCGTGATCCCCCGGCCGTCCGGCCGAGGAGCCGCGCGCCCCGAACGCCGCCGGCGCGCCCACCTGGACGCGCGGAAAACTGTCGGACCTCCGTGTTTCGATACGTGCGGCCGTACGGACCTCGGCGACGGACAGGTGGTGTTCAGATGAGCATGGAGTTCGCGGCCTGGAACTCGATGTATTCGGCGATGCACGCGCAGGAGGAGCGGCGCCCGTTCTCCCGGGCGACCGTGCGCCGGATCGCGGGATTCGCCCGGCCGCACCGCCGCACCCTGGGCCTGTTCCTGGTGACGAGCATCGCCGGAGCCGTCCTGGCGGTGGCGACGCCGGTGCTGGCCGGCCGGGTCGTCACCGCGATCGTGGACGGCTCCCGCCCCCGCACGGTCATCGTCCTCGCGGCGCTGATCGCGGCGATCGCGGTGGCCGAGGCCGCCCTCGGCGTACTCAACCGCTGGCTGTCCGCCGGCATCGGCGAGGGCCTCATCCTCGACCTGCGTACCGCGGTGTTCGACCACGTCCAGCGGATGCCGATCGCCTTCTTCACCCGCACCCGCACCGGTGCCCTGGTCAGCCGGCTGAACAACGACGTGATCGGCGCCCAGCGCGCCTTCAGCGACACCCTGTCAGGAGTCGTCGGCAACCTCGTCGCGCTCCTGCTCACCCTCGCCGTCATGATCAGTCTGTCCTGGCAGATCACCCTGCTCGCGCTGGTCCTGCTCCCCGTGTTCGTCCTGCCGGCACGGCGGATGGGCTCCCGCCTCGCCCGCCTGGAGCGTGAGGCCGCCCACCACAACGCCGTCATGGGCTCACGGATGACGGAGCGCTTCTCCGCCCCCGGCGCCACCCTGATCAAGCTGTTCGGCCGGCCCGCCGACGAATCCGCCCAGTTCGCCCGCCGAGCCCAGCGGGTGCGCGACATCGGCCTGCGCACCGCCATGGTCCAGTGGGTGTTCGTGACGGCCCTGACCCTCGTGTCCGCCCTCGCACTGGCGCTCGTCTACGGGCTGGGCGGGTACTACGCCCTGCGTGGCGAGCTGGAGCCCGGCGCCGTCGTCGCCCTGGCGCTCCTGCTCACCCGCCTCTACGCGCCGCTGACCTCACTGGCCAGCGCCCGGGTGGAGGTGATGAGCGCCCTGGTCAGCTTCGAGCGGGTGTTCGAGATCCTCGACCTCGAGCCCCTCATCGTGGAGCGCCCCGACGCCCGCGTGCTGCCCGCCGGCCCGGTGTCGGTGGAGTTCGACCACGTGCACTTCGCCTACCCCTCGGCCGACGCCGTGTCACTGGCGTCGCTGGAGGAGGTGGCCGTCCTGGACGAGCGCGAGAACGGTGAGGTGCTGCACGACGTCTCGCTGCGGGCCGAGCCGGGCCAGATGATCGCCCTCGTCGGCTCGTCCGGGGCTGGAAAATCGACGATCGCCCAGCTCATCCCGCGTCTCTACGACGTGGGCTCGGGCGCGATCCGGCTGTCCGGGGTGGACGTCCGCGACCTGACCGCGGACTCGCTGCGCGAGACCATCGGCATGGTCACCCAGGATGACCACCTCTTCCACGACACCGTGCGGGCGAACCTGCTGCTGGCCAGGCCCGAGGCCACCGAGGCCGAGCTGTGGGACGTGCTGGGCCGGGCCAGGCTGGCGGACCTGGTGACCCGGCTTCCCGACGGGCTGGACACCGTGGTGGGGGAGCGGGGCTACCGCCTCTCCGGCGGGGAGCGCCAGCGCCTCACGATCGCCCGCCTGCTGCTGGCCCGCCCCCGGGTGGTGATCCTGGACGAGGCCACCGCGCACCTGGACTCCACGTCCGAGGCGGCCGTGCAGGAGGCGCTCGGCGAGGCGCTGGCCGGCCGGACAGCGCTGGTGATCGCGCACCGGCTCTCCACCGTGCGGTCGGCCGACGTCATCCTCGTCATCGAGGCCGGCCGGATCGTCGAGCGCGGCAGCCACCCCGAGCTCATCGCGGCGGGCGGTCGTTACGCCGAGCTGTACCGGACCCAGTTCGAGCAGCGGGACCCCGCCGCGGAGGTGCCGCTTCAGCCTGCGCCTGCGCTCGCCGGCGCCGAGTAGGCCCGGTGGCGGCGAGCGAGGCGGCGGTTGGCGCGGCAGCGTGCCAGCCATGGCGAGCGCGGCGGTCAGCACCATGGCGGGCGCGGTGGGTACGGCTGCGCCCGCCACGGCGTGGTCAGCCGGCTGGCAGCGCCTTCGACCACAGGACGCCGCCGGCCGCGTCACGCAGCTCGACGGTCAGCGCGCGGGAGCCGCCGTCGATCGCGAGGCGGCCGAAGAACTGCAGCCCGGCGGAGGGAGGGAGGTTCGACTGGCCGGGCGGAGGCGTCCGGGCGAAGACCTGCTCGGGACCGAAGGTGGGATCGAGCGCGTTGGGGCCGAACGTGCCCGCGTTCAGCGGCCCCGCCACGAACTCCCAGAACGGGTCGAAGTCCTTGGTGGCCGCCCGGTCGGGGTGATAGCTCAGCGCCGCGGTGTAGTGCACGTCCGCGGTGATCCATACGGTGTTGCGCACCCGGTTGCGCCGGATCGCCGAGAGGACCTGCCCGATCTCGACCTCACGACCCAGCGGCACCCCGGGCGAGCCCTGCGCCACTCCCTCGATGGCGGTGGTGCCGTCCGGGACGACGATGCCGAGCGGCAGGTCGTTCGCGATCACCTTCCAGGTCGCCCTGCTCCTGGTCAGACCGTCGATGAGCCAGTCCCGCTGCCGGGTGCCGAGGATCGCCGCGCCGGCCGGATCCGTCTGCCCCACCCCGTTGTTGTTCTTGTAACTGCGCATGTCCAGGACGAACACGTCCAGCAGCGGGCCGTAGGAGATCTTGCGGTACAGCCGGCCCGCCGGGTCCGGCCGGCCCGGCAGTGTGGGGGTGTACTCGAACAGAGCCTGCCGCGACCGGGCGGACAGGACGTCCACGCGCTTCTCGGTGTACCGGTCGTCGGTGAGGATCTCGCCCGGATACCAGTTGTTCGTGGTCTCGTGGTCATCCCATTGGAACACCCAGGGAACCTCGCGGTTGAACGCGAGCAGGTTCGCGTCCATGAAGTTGTAGCGGAAGTTCCCGCGGAACTCGGCGAGGGTCTCGGCGACCTTGCGCTTCTCGTCGGTGACCAGGTTGTGCCACACACTGCCGTCGGGTAGTGCGACCGTCTCGGCCAGCGGCCCGTCGGCGTAGACGAAGTCACCCGAGCAGATGGCGAAGTCCGGCGACAGCCGGCGCATC
This sequence comes from Frankia sp. Mgl5, assembly GCF_023242985.1. Classification (NCBI taxonomy): domain Bacteria; kingdom Bacillati; phylum Actinomycetota; class Actinomycetes; order Frankiales; family Frankiaceae; genus Frankia; species Frankia sp. Mgl5. Next base: position 23,486 of record NZ_JALKFY010000674.1, read on the forward strand.
GTCTCGAAGATCGTCATTCCGCCGCGGTCTGGGTTGATTCCCCAGCCCTGGCCGCAGACATCACCAGACCACACCAAAGACACGTCCCGGGGGCGGACCGGCGCGGTCCGCAGACGTCCGACCAGGGTCTCGCCGACGCGGCGCGGATCATCCGCCGCCGCCAGCCGCACCCGGTAGAAGACCTCGCTGCCGGGCGGGAGCCCGTTCACGGCGACGACCCCGGTGCGGTCCGTGGCATCAGTGAGACGCGTGACGCCCACCGTCCGTGCCGACCGGAACGACTCGCTGCCTGACACCTCCACGGTCATCAGCGCCGGGCGGTCCGAGCGGGCCCAGATCACGGCGCCGCTGGTGTCGACATCGCCCGCCTGCACCCCGGAGGTGAACGCCGGGCGCCCGCCCAGCACCTGCCCGCCGGCGGCGACCGTCGGCGTGCCGGTCGCGGCGCCGGCCCGCCCGGCCCCGCTCCCCAGCCCGACGACGCCGGCCGTCGCCACGACGGCACCGCCGCGCAGCAGCGCCCGGCGTCCCACCCCGGCCGGCCCGTGCCCCGCCGGACCGTTCTCGAGGGGTGACGTGGATCGGTGGTCAGGTGCGGTCATGAGCGTCCTTCTTCCTCCGGCCGCACCGCCGCCGCGCGCTCCGACGGTCGCCCCCGTGGCCGCCGTCCCGCGCGGCGGCTCCGGCGCGGCGTCAGCGCGGTGGCCCCCAGTGGGGAGAAGCCTGGCAATCACGGCGAGCCGGCGACCGACTCCCCGCCGACGCTCCGCGTACGGCGCGATGAACGTTGCGGAACGCGATGAACATCGCGCAGAGGGATGAGCGCTGCGGATCGGGCGGGCCAGTCAGAGCCCGGCAGCCGGCCAGCCGGCTGCTGAGGCCCCGATCCCGGCTGGTGAGGTTCAGAACCCGGCTGGTGAGGTTCAGAACCCGGCCGCGGGCGGCGCGGAACAGCCCCGGCGGCGATCTGGCCCGGTCAGAGGGTGTCTCCGCGTGGGCGCTCCTGACCAGCGCGGACGGGACCACCGGGTGGTCCCGTCCGCGAGTGCATAGCCTATGATTTCCGCCCCAAGCGCTGTTTTCCGTGTGGTGCGCCGGAAGGAGACCCTGGATTGGGCGGGCGACCGGGTGTGCCACGGGATCCAGAACGACGATCCAGAACGCTCCCGTTCGACCTGCGCGCCGGAGGCCGGCCGCGCCGCAGCGCGTCCTCACAGCTCTCCCGGGTGCTCCTCGGTTTCCTTTCCGTCCTGGTCTTCTCGATCACTGCGGGTGGCTGGGCCGTCTACACCTACGCCAACGGCCGCATCGGGCAGGTCAACCTCGACCTCGGTGACGACCGGCCCGAAGAGTCCGAGGGCGCCACCAACTTCCTGCTCGTCGGCACGGACAGCCGTGCGGGCCTCGAAGGGCAGCGCTCCGATACCACGATCCTCGCCCACTTCGGTGAGGACGAGACCGTGACCATGCTGTCCATCCCGCGCGACACCTACGTCACGATCCCCGAGTACACCGACACCGACGGGCGCAAGCACGCCCGACACAAGGCCAAGTTCAACTCCGCGATCTCCGACGGCGGCCCGTCGCTGCTGGTCCGCACGATCGAGTCGCTGACCAACATGCGCATCGACCACTACGTCTCGATGGACCTGGCAGGCTTCAAGTCGATCACCGACGCGATCGGCGGCGTGGACGTCTGTGTCCTGCCCTCGGACCACAAGGAGTACGTCGCCGAGAACGGCCGGACGAGCCGCAACACCAACGATCCGATGAGCGGCTTCGTCGGCGGCCCCGGGACGATCCACGTCGGCGGCGAGCAGGCCCTGGCGTTCGTCCGGCAGCGGCACGGCCTGCCCGGCGGCGACATGGACCGCATCCGCCGTCAGCAGCAGTTCATGGGCGCGGTGTTCCACAAGGTCGTCGGCGGCGGGGTCCTGACGAACCCCAGCCAGCTCGAGCAGCTCCTGTCCACGGCCACCGGCGCGCTCACCCTGGACGACAACACTGATCTCCTGGACCTGCGGAAGCTCGCGACCAGGCTGAAAGGCATCGCCTCGGGCGGGGTCGGCATGCAGACCCTGCCGACCCATCCGCCCACCCGGGCCGAGGGCGCGGTGAACGACCGCGGCGAGATCCTCGTCGGCGGGCAGCGGGTGTCCGTCCAGTTCTACAATCCGGCTGATCTGGAGCGCATCGTCGCCCCGCTGGGCGGCTCCACAGGTTCGGCCCCGGGCGTCGGCGGCGGAGCCGACGCCACCGAGGTCGCCGTCCAGGTCTTCAACGGCAGCGGGATCGCCGGCCTGGCCGCCGACGCCGTCGACGAGCTGACCGCCAAGGGCTTCCGGGCGACCAACGCCGGCAACGCCTCCACCCGCAACTACGTGACCTCCCGGGTCCGCTTCGGCACCGGCCTGGACGCCGCCGCGGCCACCCTGCAGACCCTCGTCCCGGGGGCACGACTCGAGAGCGACCCCGGCATCGACGGGCTGCAGCTGATCCTCGGATCGTCCTTCGACGGCATCGCCGACGTCCCGGTCACGCCGCCCGCGGCCGCTCCGGCCGCCGGCGGCGCTGAGACCGCCGCCGCCGGCACGGCGGCAGCCGGAACCGCCCCCGGTGCGCCCGCGCCCCCCGCCGCGGCCACCCCACCCCCCGCGCCGAACTGCACCTACTGACCGTGGGATGTCCACCCGACCGCGGGACGTCGTAGTCGGCCCGGGGGCTGACCGGGGTGCCGGGCGGGGTCAGTCGGAATCCGGTTCGTCCGTCGCGTGGCTGGCGGAGCCCTTCGGTACTCGTTGGCGCGGACTGAGCGCGTCCCAGCCGTGGGCCCAGGCGGACAGCGGCTCCAGAACGCCCAACAGCCGACGTCCATGGCTGGTCAGGCGGTACTCGCCGACCTCGTCGACCTCGACCAGGCCGGCTTCGCGCAGCTCGCGCATCCGCTGCGAGAGCTGGGACTCCGGCGCGCCGACCCGTCCGGCGAGAGACCGGAAGGAGGACGAACCGCCGCGAAGGCTCCAGAAGGCGGCCAGCGCGTACCGGCGTCCCAGCAGTTCCAGGATGGCGGCGAGCTCCTCCGGCACACCGGCCGCAGCCTGCCCGGAGCCGGAGCCGGAGCCGGAGCCGGAGCCAGGCCCGGACCCGGCACCTGACCCCGGCGTGGCACCGCCGGCATGCGTGGACGTCCGCCGGCCGCCGGGGCCGCGTCGCCCCCGGTCAGCGCGCGCGGACACCGGTGTGGCCGACGGCGGCCGGGCGGACCCGTGCCGAGCGCTCGCCAGCGGGACGGACCCGGACGGCCTGCAGCCAGACCGCCCGGAACCGGCGTTTCCTGGAGTGGTCCCCCAAGTGGGGCAGGGCCGGCACCGCGGTGTGGTGGGAGATGCTGCTCGTCGTCAGCGCGAGTGCACCCCCACACCGTTGGAGCTGTGCGCTCCCAGGGACGCGGCGAAGGTGGTGCCGTCGCTGTCCTGGGCGCTGCCCAGCACGGTGCGGACCCGCTGGGCGAGGGCCCCGGCCTGGGCGGAGACCACCCCGGCGACGCTCTGGACCTCCGGGCGTTCCCTGACCTCGCGTGCCTGGCGCATGATCGCGTCGTAGTGGCCACGCCCCGCACGGGCACCGAGGACGTACCCGATGCCGAGGGCAACGACCACACTGGGCCTGATGCGCATGGTTCCTCCCGGGGCAGGGGCCGGGCGTTCGCGGCTGACACCGCGCTTGCTCCGGCTTGTCACAGGCTTGTTTACTACCCCACCGACAGCCGTGCCGGAACCTCAGGTAGGCTGACGACGTCAGGCACGATCCGTCGCCGCCACCCGCCCGGTTCGGGCGGCTAGATCCAGGCGGCACGGCGGCCAGGCCGCGGAGCATCTGGTCGCTCGGCGGAACCTGGGCGGTTCGGGCCTGACGGAAATGACGGTCCCGCGTAGCTCAATTGGCAGAGCAGCCGGCTGTTAACCGGCAGGTTAGAGGTTCGAGTCCTCTCGCGGGAGCACGTTCGCCCAGGTCAGGGGCTATTTCCGCAAGATCCTGAAGATCTTGAAGTAAAGATCACCCCAACTTTACCCCCATGATTTTTTGTACCGCCCAACGTGACCTGCCGGTGCCCGCGCCGTGGACAGATTCGACCGCGGACGCAGCCGAGCCGAGGCCGACGTGATGGATGTACCCCTTCCGGGCGGTTGGGTGAACACTGTCGCCCGCAGCGGCGACACGGTGCGCAGACCCCAGCCGCAGCGCGCCGAGTTCGTGCACGAGCTGCTTGCCTTCCTGGCGCGGCGTGGCTGGGGTGGCGCGCCGCGGTTCCTCGGTACCGACGAGCACGGCCGGGAGATCCTCAGCTTCCTGCCCGGGCATGTCGCCTGGGAGCCCGTGCAGCCTGCCGCCGTCACGTCTGATGAGAGCCTCGTCGGGGTCGCCGAGCTGGTTCGCGGGTTTCACGATCTGACCGCGGGCACGCCACTGGCCGCCAGCAGCGAGGTCGTCTGTCACAACGACCTGGCGCCGAAGAACACCGTCTACCGCGACCTCGGCGATGGACTACGCCCTGTCGCCTTCCTTGACTGGGATCTGACCGCCCCCGGGGAGCGGATCCATGACGTCGCGCACGTCTGCTGGCAGTTCCTCGGCCTCGGCCCCGCGGTGACCGATACGGACGAGGTGGCGCGGAGGATCGGGCTGATCCGTGACGCCTACGGACTGCACCGGCGTGCGCCACTGATCGAGACGATCCTGTGGTGGCAGGACCGCTGTTGGCGTGGCATTCAGGCAGGAGCGCTGGCGGGTGACCCGGCGGCGGTGCGCCTACGCGACGCCGGCGCCATTGAGGACGTCCGTGCCGCCTACCAATGGGTGGTCGACAACCGCGGCCGACTCGGCGACCAGAGTGGATCTTTCAGGGGTGAACGGTCCTGTACGGATCAATCGGGCAGGCCCATGGCCGGCGCCGCAGACCCTAGCAGCGGTGGGGAGGGGCTTGGAGTCACCCCAGAGCCCGATTCCAGGTGTTCGTCCGGACCCCCGCTAGGCTGCTAGAGCCCAGGTCAGGGCCGGTACTCGTTGCTGGAGGTGCTGCTAGGTCTAGCGGACCGGGTGCTAGATCCAGCAGGCGCTGGCAGGTGCACGCGGGCCACGGTGTCCCACCGGTACGCGCGTTCCTCGCGGCGTAGTTCGACCAGCGCGACGGTGCCGACCGTGACCCGGACGGGTGGAAGTTCCCGGAGGTCTCTGACGGCCGTGATGATCGGATGGGCGTCGGTCGGGCTGTTGCAGTAGGCGATGCCGACGTGGGGCCGGAACCCGTGCGGCTTGACCACCACCGCGGCGGGCCCGAGTACGGCTGTGGTCGCCTCGATGAGCCTGTCCCGGACGGCGACCACCGGTGCCCAGGGCAGGACGCTGAAGCGGACGGCACCGGACGACCCCGCCAGTGGCCCCACGGCCAACGAGAACGGCTCGACACCGGCCAGCCGTGCACATGTCTGCTCCACGGCCCTGTCAACGTCAGCCCGGCCGATCTGGTCGGTGAAGGCGAGACGTTGGAGCGTCAGATGCAGCCCGTCAGGCGGTACCGGGTCGAGGACGGGCAGGCGCAGCCGCCGCTGGCACCGGTCGGCAAGGGCGTGCAGCTCGGTGGCGTCCTCGAAGGTCAGCATCCAGTGGTAGGAGCGGCGTCCGGGCGTCCAGCCGGGCCGGTCCCAGTGGTTGTCGAGCCGTTCGAGACTGGCGAAGCGGTGCCAGTCGTCCATGATCGGGTCAGTGGTGGGTGACGCGGTCACCGGCGCGCGGGAACGGGGATGGCGAGTGCGCGGGACGCTTCCGCGAGTTCGGTGACCGGGCCGGTCTGTTGCCATGGCCTGGCACGGGCGACCAGCTCATTGCTGCGACGTCGGATGGACTCGATCGGGTTGCCGGCCGTGGTGGTCAGCGCCTCGATCCCCAGTGCGGCGGCCTGCTCCGGGTCGGGAGCGTCGGACAGGAGCAGTACGGTCGCCAGGTCGAGGCGGACGAGACAACGGCTCCACATCGACGGGGACCGGTCGGCTACCTGCACGGCCATGTCCGCATACTCTCGCACCCTGGCTGTCTCGCCCAGGGAGACGTATGCGGTCGCGGCGTTCGCGGCGACACGAGCCGTGCTGTAGGGCCCAAAGGAGATGCAGGGTGACATCCCGTCAGGCACTGGACGGTTGTTGGCCAGGTCGAACGCTTCGCTCCGGGTCCTTCTCCCACAGCGCTTTGTGACCCGCACCCGGCGCGCGCACCCGACCCGTCGGGACCGCGCCGGACTCCAGCTCGGCCACGCCTCGCGAGACTGTGCCCTCCGAGACCCCGGCCGCCCGGGCCACCAGATGGATCCCGCCATGTCCGAACGCCCGCGCGTCCGCTCCCAGCACCAGCCGGCGTTGCCGCTCGTCCAGGTGCGGCACCAACAACGCGAACTTCTCCGCGAGCACCGCCTCGTCAACCTGCTCCACACGCCGGAGCGTCCCACGATCTTCCACGTAGATCAAAGACCGGAGTTATTTTCCGGCAGCTCCTTGGGCGTGGAGCGAGGTGGAAGTATCATCTCGGGCGTTCAAAAACAATGATCATCCGGTGCCTGGCAGGTGTGGCCTGAGGGCGGGATGCCCTCGCCCGTTACTACGCGAGTCCCGCTGCGCTGGCGCGGACGGTGACCTCGTGGCGCGCACCGCCGACGCTGCGGGCGGCCGTTCACCGCTCGTCAGGCGTGGAGGGCCCTGTCCGCAGAATCTCCTGCGGACAGGGCCATCGATGGCTGTCGGCTGGAGGCGAGGCCAGCGGTGAAGTGTGCGACGCGGTCGCGCTCAAAGCGGAATTCGATGCTCGCGGCGATGATGTCGATGCCGGCGCGGGGCCTGCGGTTTTCGGGAGTGTCCGACTACCGGCTCTGTTCCACTTTCAGTGGTGACTCAGAGTCAACGGTTGGCGAGGCCCGGCGTGTCTAGGTCTGTCCGAGGACGCGGGTCTCCAGAGTCGTCGCCTCTACGGCGACCCGCGCCCGAACTCGATCACGATCTGCTCCGGATCTGACGGGATTGATCCTCCGTCGTCACCGTTGCTACCGCCGTTAACACATGGTCACCACCGGAAGTGGAACAGAGCCGGTAGCCGGACACTCCCGCGGGCGGGGCACGACCGGTGTGCCAGCAGCTGGGTGGCCCAGCGGAAAAGGGTCGTGACCGCTCCCCGGCCGGCCGAGCTTGCGCCAGCGGAGAAGCCGGGGCAGCGAACGGTGCGCCGGCGGCGCGGGAAATGCGCCCGGCGGAGGACCAGCGGTGTCGGCTCCCGATTCCACGCTGCGGCTCGCCCGAAGAACGGAACTCGGTAGATATACTGTCCGGGCTCGTCCTGTTTAGATCGAAGATCTACTTGAAGGAAGGTTTGCATGGCGGCGGGCCCTGGAGTGGCCCAGTCGGCTTGGCGCATCGCCGACCCCACCATCAGCCTCTTTATTTTCTGTGGAGAAACAGATGTTCCTGGGTAGATTATCGCCAAGGTTACTGGGGGGCGCGGCGGCCGCGATTCTTGCGGTTGCCGTGACCGGCTGTTCCGCGTCGGGAGACGGCGGCAGGGCGGCGGCCGCCGCCTGTAACAGCCCCGGCGTCACCGCCGACCAGATAAAGCTTGGCCTCGTGGTCACCGACTCGGGTACCGGCAGCGCCGCGTTCGACTCGGCCCGCTCCGGCGTTGACGCCAGGATCGGGTTGGCCAATCAGGAAGGCGGCATACATGGCCGCCGGATCGTCTACGAGTGGCGTGACGACGCGAACTCCCCGCCGCAGAACGCCAACGTCACCACGAACCTCGTCCAGCACGACTCGGTCTTCGGCCTGGTGACGGCCACCGCCGCGATCGGGGACTCGTTGGACGGCCTTGCCGCGCAGAACGTCCCCGTTGTCGGCTTCGCTCAGCCGGACTGGGGTAAATACCAGAACTTCTTCACCTATCTGTACGCGGCGTCACCCGACACCATCGGCCGCTACATCCAGGCCAGCGGTGGCACAAAGGTCGCCTTCGTGACCACGGGGGCGTCGGCCTTCACCTTGCAGGTCATGGCGCGATACCAGACCGCCTTTCAAGCGATCGGTCTCGGTACGACCGACGCGATCTCCTACGCGAGCAGCACAGACAGCCCGGCCCGGGTGGTCCAGCAGATATCGGCAGCCGGCGCCGACTCCATGATCGGTTTCACGACCTCGGCGGACTTCGCCGCGATCGCGCAGGCCGCCCGCGCGGCGCACCTGGACCTCTCCAGCAGTGTCGCGCTCACCGGGTACGACCACAGCCTGCTGGCCACGCTGGGCCCGGCGCTCTCCGGTGTCTCGTTCCCCGTCTACTTCCGGCCCTTCGAGGCCGGGGGCGCGGCCATCGACCGCTACCGCGCCGCGATGACCCGCTTCGCGCCGGAGACGTTCGTCCCCGAACAGCAGTTCGCCATGCACGCCTACATCTACACTGACATGTTCCTTCGCGGCCTCGAACTGGCCGGTTCCTGCCCCACCCGCGAGGGATTCATCAGCGCGCTACGGAAGGTCTCCGACTACGACGCGGGCGGCCTGATCGCGCCGATAGACTTCGGTAACAACGCCAGTCAGCCGCTCAACTGCTACGCCTTCGTCAAGATCAACCCGGCCGGAAACGCGTTCCAGGTCGTCCACGAACGCCTCTGCGCCGACGGCACGGGCACCTAAGCGTGTCGTTCAACCTGCCTGCCAGCCGTCCCGGCGGGGCAGGTCTCTCCCACGGGCGGTGCAGATCATAGGCCAGTGGTCGAGCGAGGCGGCGAGTGGCGTCCACTGGCGTGGTGTACGGGGTGTGATCGTCTAACGACTCGCCAGCGTGACGCTCCGTGACGTTGGGCGGCCATCGTGTGATCTTTTTCGAGTACCGCGAAGAACTCGACGAGGAGGAAACGTGATGGCCGGTCGTTCGACTGTGACCGACGCCGAGGGGTTCGGTAAGGAACTGCTCGCGGCGGGTCCGGATCTGCTGGGGTCGATGGTGAAGGTGTTCGCGGAGGCGCCGATGGGCGCCGAGGCGGATGATCTGTGTAATGCCGAGTACGGGGAGGTATCTCTGGAACGAGTCAATCGCCGGAATGGCTACCGGATTCGGGAGCGGGACACCCGCGCCGTGGCTCCGGTAGCGAGTTCTGGATCTGTCCCTGATCTTGTGATCGAAGTGGACCCGGGCACCGTCAGGTCGCGAGGAGATCTCGTTTGCGGAGCAGGTCGAAGTTCGCCCTGCCATACATCTGCCGTTTGATCATTTTGATGCGGTTCACGGCTCCTTCGACCTGTCCAGAGCTGTGTGGCAGGGTCAACCCGCTGAGGACGGCGTCGTGGTCGCGCAGGAGGCCGCCGGTGAAGCGGTGGAGTTCAGGCAGATCATCGACGGCGGCGATCCAGCTGTTGAGTCGCTCGCCGTGGCGGCCGGTGAGCATCTGCGCGAACGCGGTGACATGACCGGCGGTCTTCTGGAGGTCCTGGCAGCGGGTGAGGACCTCCTGCAACGCGAGGGTGTCCTGTTCATCCAGGCGCTCGGGGTGGGTGAGGATCCACCGGGTGACGGTACGAACCTTCGGCGCCGGCCGCGCTGCGGGTGCGGCGGCGCTGCCGCCGGCGCGTAATGGGCGCAGATAGGCCAAGACGACGGCCTTGCTCCCGGTGTAGCCCTGGTCGCGGATCTCCCGGAACAGCTGGCTGCCGTTGGTGATCCCGGCGTTGACCCGCTCGTTGAGGTAGGGCTCCCACCGCTGGAGAATCGAACCGCGGCCGTCGCGGGCCTTGGCTAGGACGTCGTCGACACTGGCCGCGCGGTAGTACTTGCGGACCGTTCCCCGGGCCAGGCCGAGTCGCGCGGCGATCGGTTTGATGCCCACGCCTGCGGCTTTCAGTTCCTGGACGGCGGCGTACCGCTCGCGGGCATGCCGCACGAACGCCCGCTGCTCGAAGTACGCGTCCCGCGCTGTGGCCACCGCGCCGTCAAGGTCCGCCTGCGGCTCGTCCGCAGCCTCGTCGGTAGCCGGCGGTTGCGCCAGGCAGGAACGGTGCCGGGCGACCGTCGTCTCGACGTATCCGGCGAGATTGCTCCACAGATGGAAGCGGTCCGCCACCTGCACCGCGTCCGGGGCACCGGTGCGGGCGCCATCGGCATAGGCACCGGCCCGATCCCGGCAGATCACCTGCGCGCCGGGATGCTCGCCCAGCCAGCCGGCGAACGTCGCCGCTTCCCGATCGGGCAACAGGTCCACCGGCCGGCGACTGTCGAGATCGATCAGGACCGTCCTGTAGACCCGACCCCGGCGCAGCGCGAAGTCATCCACCCCGAGGACCGTCACCGCCCCGATCTGAGGGTCGGGTAGAGCCCGGACCCGGCGCAGCAGCGTGTTCCGACCGGGGCGGGAAGCCCCATCCTGTCCGCGAGGCGTGCTCCGGCTCTGCCCGCCAACGCCAACCCGATCGCCTCGATCATCCGATCAGCGAGCGAGGTGAACCGGGCATGCGGACTCGTCAGACCCACGACCTGCTCCGCGAACGTCACCCGCGGACAGCCCGCCGTCAGGCAGCGGAACCGCCGAACCAGTAGATCGATCTCGACATGAGCACCCGCGATCGCCGCATCGACCAGCCGGCGGCGATACCGCCCGTGCACCCGCTCCGAGACCACCCCGCACCCGGGGCACACGCCAGCGGCTCCTCGAACATGGGCCCGTAACCGCAGCCGATCACCGGCCCGGTCAACCCGATCGACAATGAGACCCGCCAGGTGCGGAAGGAGAACCCCAAGGTCAGAGAGGCACCCGACACATGATCACAGAAGGCCGATCGTGGTCAGCGAGCTACCCCGGGGCCAGTCTGACCACAAGATCAGGGACAGATCCCGAGTTCTGGCCCCATCTTCCGCCGGGATCCGGTCATCGCAACACCTTTCGGGACTGGTGTTGCAACCACCGTTAGAACCCAAGTCGGAAGGTGGGGCCAGAGGAAACGCTCATAGCCAGTAGGCGATAGCGCAATGGGCCGGCTCCCGATGGTGACCCGGTGGGCATCCTCGTCGACGCTTAGCTCACCGCATATCAGTACGGACGTTTCCGCGTCCGCACCGCGGCGGCGCAGGATCGCCCGGGTCCGGGCGACCAACTCCTCGATCTCGATCACCTCGAAGTCCGCCAGCCGCAGCGCCATGGCGACGACGTACGAGACGTTCTCCTCGTCTTCGACCACCACCACACGAGTGTGCGCCATTCAGAAGACCCCGATGTGTTCCGCGATCAGGGTCCGGTTGGTGCGGAAGACGGGGAATATATCCGGCCGCCGTCGGCGGGTGGCGCGTTTAGGCAGGTGCGCGTTCGTGGGTGGTGTCGAGGGGGTCCTGTCCATCGTCGAGGAGGTGGCGTAGTTTCTCGCCTTCGACGTCGAGGTTGGGCAGGATCCGGTCGAGCCAGCGGGGTAGCCACCAGGCTGCACGGCCGAGCAGGGCCATCACCGCCGGGACGATGGTCATGCGCACGACCACCGCGTCGAAGAGCACGGCGACGCCGAGAGCGAAGCCGATGGACTTGACGATCGATTCGGGCGACAGGATGAACCCGGCGAAGACGCTGATCATGATGAAGGCCGCGGCGGTGACGACCCGGGCCCCGTGACCGAAACCGGTGATCATGGCCTGGCGCGGGGTGCTGCCGTGCGAGTATTCCTCGCGCATCCGCGTGACGAGGAAGACCTGGTAGTCCATGGCGAGACCGAACACGATGCCGACCAGGACGATGGGCAGAAGGCTGATGATCGGCCCGGTCTGCTTGATGCCGAAGACGTCGGCGAGCCAGCCCCACTGGAACACCGCCACGACCGCGCCGAATGTGGCCGCGATGCTGAGCAGGAAGCCGAGGGTGGCTGTCACCGGCACGAGCAGGGACCGGAACACCAGCAGGAGCAGGACGAACGCCAGGCCGACCACGACGATCAGATAGGGCACGAGAGCGTCGCCGAGCTTCTTGGAGACGTCGATGTTGATGGCGGTCAGACCGGTGACACCGATGCTGGCGCCAGGCACCGTGCCGTCGATCTTCCGGATGGAGTGGACCAGTTCCTCGGTCGCGGTGGCGCTCGGTTCGCTTGTCGGGATGACGGTCAGCAGCGCCGTGTCGGCCGCCGGGTTGATGACCGCCGGGGTGACCGTGGCGACGTCACGCAGGCCATGGATCGCCTGTGTCACCTGGTCCGCCGCCGTCTGCGCCGACCCGGCACCCGCGTCGACGGTGACGGTCAGCGGCGCGTTGAAGCCAGGACCGAACGCGCCGGCCAGCAGGTCGTAGGCCTTGCGTTGGGTGGTGTCGGGTGCGGCGGCGCCGTCATCAGGCATGCCAAGTCGCAGGTCCAGGGCTGGGATCGCGATGACACCAAGTGTGATGACTCCGATGAGCAGCGCCATGACCGGGCGGCGGGCGATCGCCCCGGCCCGCCTCGCGCCGATGTTGGGCCCCGGCGTGGCACGGTCCGCCTCCAGGTCGCGGGCGTGCAGCCCACGAGGGTGCCGGGAGATACGCCGGCCGGCGAAGCCCAGCAGCGCCGGCAGCAGGGTCAGCGCGATGACTACGGCGACGGCCACGGTGAACGCGGCGGCCAACCCCATCTGGGTGATGAACGGAATGCCCGCGACCACCAGCGCCGCGAGCGCGATCACGACGGTCAGGCCGGCGAACACCACCGCGGAACCAGCGGTGCCGACCGCCAGGCCGGCTGCCTCTTCCCGGTCACGGCCGGCGGCGAGCTCGTGCCGATACCGGGAGACGATGAACAGCGCGTAGTCGATACCCACCGCCAGGCCGATCATCAGGGCGAGTGTCGGCGTGGTCGACGACAGGTTCACGAACCCGCTCATGGTGCTGATCGCGCCGATGCCGATGGCGATGCCGAGGATCGCGGTCAGCAGCGGCAGGCCGGCCGCCACCAGCGAGCCGAACGTGATGAACAGGACTACGGCGGCGACCGCGATCCCGACGACTTCGCCCGCGCCCTGCTCCGGCTTGACCCGCACCGCATCGCCGCCGACCTCGACGGTCAGGCCCTGGGCGCGGGCCTCGTCCACGACGGCGGTGAGCGCGTCGCGGGCCTGCTCGGTCAGGTCCGCCGACGGCACCTGATAGGTCGTGCTCGCAAAGGCCACGGTGCCGGCGCTGTTGACCGCCCCGGACTGGAACGGGTCGGTGACCGAGGCGACCTGCGGCACCTCCTTCAACTGCGCGATCGCTTGCTCGACCTCCGCCCGCACGGCACTGAGTTGCTGACCATCCGGCGCGGCGAACACGACCCGCGCCGTGGCGCCATCGGCGGAGGCCTGCGGGAACCGCTCGTTGAGGAGGTCGATTGCCTCCTGCGACGGCGTACCCGGGATGCGGAACGTGTCGGAGGTCGACCCGGACAGGGTGGCGGCGCCGGCCAGCGCGGCGGCGAGGACCGCCACCCACACAGCGGTGACCAGCCACCGCCGGCGGAACGCGAACCGGCCAAGCCGATAGAGGAACGAGGCCATGTGGGGGCTCCTGTTCGAAGGTGCACGGGATCGCCCGACCACAGGCGGCCGACGGCCACGGGCGTGGCGACTGGGTCCCGCTGGTTCCAGCGGTGCCGAGCGACACCCGAGACGCTAGCCGTCCAGCAAGTGAAATGCTAGCTGATCGTAAAGTACGTCACTTGTCGAACGGCCAGGATCTTGCTTTACGAACGACATGTTGATGCCCTAGTATCGGCGAGTCGAGCGCTAGCTGGCCGGCAGGTTGCTAGCTTGTCAACCGGCAAGCTAGTCTGTGAGTCCGTAAGGATTCAGCGAGGAGTAACCGTGACCCCCGCCGCACTGAACGCACCCGGTGGGACCGACACCCGAGGGCGGATCATCGACACGGCGGTCCGCCTGTTCACCAGGCACAGCTTCGCGGGCACCTCGCTGCAGATGATCGCGGATGAACTGGGCGTCACCAAGGCGGCCCTCTACTATCACTTCCACACCCGCGAGGAGCTACTCACCGCGGTGGTCGAGCCGGTGCTCGGACCATTGCGCACCATCATCGAGGCCGCCGAGGCGCAACGTACCCCCCACGCCCGCGCGGAGCACCTGCTCACCGGCTACGCCGCCCTCGCCGTGCGCAACCGCGCCGTGATCTCCGTGTTGGCCGCCGACCCCGGCGTGACCGACGTGCTGCTCACCGAGCGCGACTTCGGCGACCTGATCAGCCGCCAGGTCCGACTTCTCGCAGATGTCGACCGCGGCCCCAGCGGGCAGATCAAGGCCGCCCTCGTACTGGGCGGAATCGCCGTCGCGGTCGCACCGAGACTGATTGACCTGGACGACGATGTCCTGCTCCAGCACCTCGTCGAGGCGGGCCGCCGCACGCTGGGACTACGCACGCCACGGCGGGCCACCCACAACGCGGCCCTCAGCCAGGCCGGACCTCCATGAAAGCTCGAGACTGGACTCCCACCGAGCCCGCGCTTATGAGTACCTGGCATCCGCATCCACCTGCGATCGAGCGGATCTCCTGACTCTGGCGCACATTCGGTGGTGACTGGCAGTCGATTCCTGTCATGAACTGTCATTCACGGCGGGATCGTCTGGCAACACAGGCATTCGGAGCCTCGCCCCCGGGGCCAAGGACGCAACTACGGGGGTGCCTTGTCCGCAAACAGGCGGGTTGACGACAAGTAGCCGGCCCGCTCGTCAGTGTCGTGCTTCTGCTGGCGAGCGGGCGCCGGCTTCAGTCGGCAACATCAGGTGCCGTCTGACGGTGGAGTGTCGCGATGATCGCGGCGTAGGCGAGCTCGGCTGTCGTCTGCCACTGCTGCCCCACGTCTGTCATGACGGCGGCGGTGAAGTGCGGACTGAGACGGGCACCGACCGCGGCGACGAGCGGGTCGGGCGGGTTGCCGTCGTGACCGGCGGCATGCCAAACCGTGCTCGCGATGCGCGCCATCGCATTGCGGCGCTCCAGCCTGCGCCGCTGTTCCGCCGCGGCGAGGTCTGGCGGCAGGTCGGAGCGTGACGTGAGCTCCCAGTAGCCCGGTCCGAACGACGCGTTCATCCGGTGCGCGGCCTCGCACGTCGCGCAGAGCCACCGCCTCAGATCGCCGTCGTAGGCGGGAAGCTGCTCACCGTAGTGCTCCATGGCGGCTGCGAACGCGGCGGCGATCAGCTGCTCACGGCTGTCGTCCTGCGTCAAAAGCCAGCATCTGGCGGCCTCAGCGTGGGTGGGGTGCGCGGCTTATGTCGTGGTTGGCAGTGAACGTGTCGAGTCAGTGCGCGGCGTAGAGGCGCGGGATTTTCCATGGTCCGTTTTAGGTGTGTGGGCTGTTCGGGTCGATGCGCATGCCGCAGACGGGGTCCGTGAACGGTTCGGCTGAAGTGGTGTGTTCGGCGTGCGTAGCGGGTCCGACGGTCGTTCCTGTCTCGACGGTGGGTTCGGTCGGTGTCGGGGTCGCCGTGGTGTCGGGTCGTGGTGGGGTGAAGTGACGTAGTCGGTTGGCGTTGGTGACGACGGAGAGGGAGGACAGCGCCATGGCGGCGGCGGCGAGGACGGGGCTGAGCCGGATCTCGAAGAAGGGGTAGAGCACCCCGGCCGCGATCGGGATGCCGACGATGTTGTAGACGAAGGCGAGGAAGAGGTTCTGGCGGATGTTGCGCATCGTCGCCCGGGACAGCCGGATGGCGGTGACCAGGCCGGTGAGTGAGCCGGAGACGAGGGTGATGTCGCTGGCCTCGATCGCGACGTCGGCGCCGGTGCCGATGGCGCAGCCGACGTCGGCCTGGGCGAGGGCGGGGGCGTCGTTGATGCCGTCGCCGACCATGGCGACTCTGCGGTGCTCGCCCTGCAGCCGCTGTACTTCGCGGGCCTTGTGCTCGGGGAGGACCTCGGCGAGTGCCCGGTCGATGCCGACCTGGCGGGCGATGGCGGCGGCGGTCCGCCGCCCGTCACCTGTGATCATGATGACGTCGAGGCCGAGCCGGCGGAGTTCGGCGATCGCCTGGATGGAGTCGGGTTTGATGGCGTCGGCCACGCCGATCACACCGGCCGGGTGCCCGTCGACGGCCACGACCATGGCCGTCTTGCCGTCTGCGGACAGCCGGATCGGGTCGGCTTCGAACGAGGTTGGGTCGATGCCTGCGTCGGTGAGCAGGCCCGGGTTGCCGATGAGGACCTCGTGGCCGTCGACGGTCGCGCGGATACCTTTACCGGTGACCGAGTCGAAGCCGGTCGGTTCGGTGACGGGGATGCCACGGGTGGTCGCGCCGGCGACGATGGCTGCGGCGAGCGGGTGTTCGGATGCGTTTTCGGCGGTGGCGACGAGGTGTAGCAGGCGGGTCTCGTCCATACCGGCGGCGGGCAGGACGTCGGTGAGCGTTGGGTGCCCCTGGGTGATGGTGCCGGTCTTGTCCAGGACGATGGTGTCGAGTTCGTGCGCGGTCTCCAGGGCTTCGGCGGAGCGGATCAGGATGCCCTGGCTGGCGCCCTTGCCGGTGGCGACCATGATGGACAGCGGTGTGGCGAGTCCGAGTGCGCAGGGACAGGCGATGATCAGGACGGCGACCGCCGAGACGAGCGCAAGGGTAAGGGCCGGCTGCGGTCCGGCGAGCAGCCAGACGACGAACGTCCAGATCGCGATGACGACGACCGCGGGCACGAAGTAGCCGGAGATCAGGTCTGCCAGCCGCTGGATCGGCGCCCTGGATGCCTGTGCCTGCTGCACGAGGCGGATGATCTGGGCGAGCATGGTGTCGCGGCCGACCTTGGTGGCCCGGAACCGGAATGCCCCGGTCTGGTTGATCGTCGCGCCGATCACCGTGTCGCCGGTCTGCTTGGTGACCGGCATAGGCTCACCGGTGACCATGGACTCGTCCACGGTGGATCGCCCGTCGACGACCTCGCCGTCGACCGGGATCTTCTCCCCGGGACGGACCAGAACGGTGTCACCGGGCAGCACGTCCTCGATCGGGACGTCGATCTGCGCACCGTCGCGGAGCAGGCGGGCGGTGCGGGCCTGCAGGCCGATCAGACTGCGGATGGCCTGGCCGGTGCCGGCCTTCGCCCGTGTTTCCAGCAGCCGGCCGAGCAGGATGAGCGTGAGGATGACGCCGACCGCTTCGAAGTACACATCGCGGACATCGGCTGGGAAGAGGCCGGGCGCGACGGTGACCAGCGTGCTGTAGCCGAACGCAGCCGTGGTACCAAGCGTGATCAGGCTGTTCATGTCGGCGCCGCGGTGGCGCAGCGCGAGCCAGCCGGTGCGGTGGATCGGCCAGCCCGTGTAGGCCATGACCGGGGCGATCAACGCCAGTTGCAGCCACCGGTTCATCAGCGCCTCGGGTACCCAGGTCGCGTGGAACAGGTCAGCGGCCATCACGGCGACGACGACCGGGAGGCTCAGCACCGCGCCGACAACGACGCGCCGGGTCAGGTCCCTGATCTCAGTCTGGCGAGCAGCGGCTTCGGCGTCGAGGTCGGCGGGCTCCGGAGCCACGGTCTGCCCGCGGTGCGGTTCGGTCGTCGCGCCGACCCGGGTTGTCTCGCCGCCAGCGGGAGAGCCGCCAGCGCTGTCGGGTCCGACGAGCAGCGTGCCGTGCACCATGTTCATCCCGCAGGCGAACCCGAAACGACCGGGCCGGTCGGGTGTCAGCTCGACCGTGGTGGTCGCGTACGCGGGCAGAGCCGCGTTGATGCCGAAGTCGGGGAACACGACGTGAGAGGTGCAGTCCCCGCCTTCGCGCCGGTCGAAGGTCAGTTGCAGGGGGATGCCGGGACGGGCGTGGATGAGGTTCGGGGAGTAGCCGCCCGCCACGACGACCGTCGCCCGCTGCACGCCGTGATGCAGCTCGGTGCGCTGCACGTGCTTCGGGCCGAAGAAGAACCAGACGAGGAACCCCGTCAGGGCCAGTGCCGCGAGGACGACGGTGGGAATCATGTCCGCTCACTTCCCTGCCAGGGGTGAGGTGCTGGTGGTGGCTGTCGTGGTCGACGGTGCGCCGCTCACCCACGGAGGAGCCCCAACTCCTCGTTCTCGACCTACCCCAGCATCGGCCTCGCTACCCGGGTGGGGTACCTGCCGAGTCTTGACCGCGTCCGGATGAACGTCACCGCCGGCACGGTCGACACGGCACCTCGGCACCGCCCCGGCCCCTGACAACACGGGGGCAGGCACGCCCAGGGGCCTCTGGTCAGCCCTGGGTGGGTGTTTGCGGGTTGTCCTGTTCGTCGAGTCCGGGAGCTCCCCAGACCGGGAACCAACGGGACAGGTCGGGCTCGATCGGCAGGTCGCCAGCCAGGACGGCCCTGACTTCCAGCTCGGTCGGATTGTCGCGACGCTGGTCGCCCAGCGGGGCGAACGGGTACCAACTGCCTCGCTTGTAGAGGTAGATCAGTCCCAGCGGTCGGGTGCCGTCGGAGAACGCGACGACCGTGCACAGCAACGCGGGGCCGAAGCCGGCGTCGGTCAGGGCCGAGTTGACCGCGTGCAGGTCGGTGACCAGCCCGGCGAGGTCGTCGTCCGAGGTCCGTCGGACCAGCCAGACGTAGCCGAAGGCGTCGGTCCGGCGTTCGTACCTGGCGCCGTCCAGGGCGAGCAGGCGATCGATCTCCTGCTGCAGGCCGGCGAACGAGCCCCCCTCCGCCGGCTTGATACAGACCGACCCGACGCCGGTGGGCCGCCACGGCGAGGACACCTGCAGGGTGACGGCCGCGGCGGGCAGGGCGAACAGCCGGTCGAGGTTCGGTGGTACCGGTCGGGACCGGCCCAGCAGAACGTCCAGGATCCGCATCTGCCGGCCCTCTACCGGGCTTCGCCGAGTTCGGCAGACAGCCGGGCGAGCTGCGTCAACCGGGTGTCGAGCGGTGGATGGGTGGAGAACAGCGAGGACAGGCTGAACCCCCCGGCCGCCGCCGGGGCGAAGAAGAAGGCGTTGAACGGCTCGGCGGCGCGCAGGTCCCGGCTCGGGATGCGCGACATCTCTCCAGTGATCTTGACCAGTGCCGAGGCCAGCGTCGACGGCCGTCCGGTGAGCATTGCTCCCGAGCGGTCCGCGGCGAGCTCCCGGTAGCGGGAGAGCGCCCTGGTCAGGAGGAAGGACAGCACATAGACCACGGTCGAGGCGAGCACGACGACGAGCACGACGAGCGCGCCGTTGTCCTCGTCGTCGTCCCGGGAGCGGCCGAACCCGCCGAACATGCCGGAGTAGAGACCGAACCTGGTGATCAGACCTGCGAGTACCCCGAGGAACGAGGCCACGGTCATGACGGCCACGTCCCGGTGCGCGACGTGGGACAGCTCGTGGGACAGCACCCCCTCGAGTTCGTCGGTGTCCAGCCGCCGCAGCAGCCCGGTCGTGACGCAGACCACGGCCCGCCGCGGGCTCCGGCCGGTGGCGAAGGCGTTGGGCACATCCACGTCCGCGACCGCCACCGCCGGCTTGGGCGCGCCGGACAGCGCGCACAGCCGATCGATGACGCCGTGCAGCTGCGGTGCCTGCTCCGGCGTCACCACCCGGCCGCCCATCGCGTACAGCGCGATGCGGTCGGAGAACCAGTATTGGGTGAACAGCAGGCCCCCGGCGATCACGATGACCAGGACCGTTGACACACCGAGCGAGATCAGGACGGCGACGAAGGCAACGTAGAGAAGTCCGAGCAGGAAGACGGTCACCAGCATCCGGGCCGTCAGTCCGTGGTCGGCGGAGAACCGCCGCGGCGCGTTCACAGTCATGGCTGCCTTCTCAGCCCGGGACCAGGCCCTCGTCGCCGAGCAGCCCGCGGACCTCGGCGAGCGTCGCATCGGCTGGCGGGAGGACCAGGTCGGAGGGTGCGAGCCAGTCCGCCGGCGGCGTTGACCCGACTTCGCGGACGTGGCCGAGCAAGGCGCGGGCGGCGGCGCGGAAACCCGTCTCGTCGCCGGCTTCGATTGCCGTCACCAACCGTTCGTCCAGGACGTTCAGCGCGTCCAGCTCGCTGTCGGGGACGTCGAACTGCCCCTCACCCAGGATGCGCACGATCATGACTGTCCCTCCGGTCGCGTCCCCGGCCGTGAGCCGCCCGGTTGGGCGCTCCCGATCGCTCGCGGTCGGCTCCCGGCCGGCAGCGCACCTTTGATCGCGGCCAGCTCCCGCTCCACATCGGAAGACGCCGACAGCCGGTCCAGCTCGGCCTGGATGTCGTCCCGCGGACCGCCCGCGGTCGCATCATCCAGCGCTCCGGAGGCGAGCAGCTCGTCGATCGCACCCGCTCGGGCCTGCATCTGCTGAGTCTTGTCCTCGGCCCGCTGGACCGCCAGCCCGACGTCACCCATCTCCTCGGAGACGCCGGCGACCGCCTCGCCGATCTTCGTCTGTGCCTCGGCCGCGGTGTACGTCGCCTTGATCGTTTCCTTGCGGGTCCGGAACGCCTCGACCTTGGCCTGCAGCCGCTGCGCCGCGAGCGTGAGCCGTTCTTCCTCTGCCTGCAGGGACGCATGCTGCTGCTCGAGCTCCTGGACCTGCCCGGTGACTCCGGCACGACGGCTCAGGGCCTCCCGGGCCAGGTCGTCCCGGCCTGCGGCTACTGCCTGCCGGGCCTGCTCCGACAGCCTGTCCGCGGACCCCCGCAGCTGCTGAACCTGCAACTCCAACCGCTTGCGGCTGGTGGCGACGTCGGCAACGCCGCGGCGGACCTGCTGCAACAGTTCGAGCTGGCGCTGATAGGAGTAGTCGAGGACCTCGCGTGGGTCCTCGGCACGGTCCAACATCTTGCTGGCCTTGGTCCTGAACACCAGTGCCAGCCGTCGGCTGAGGCTCATCTGCGCCTTCCCTCCTGGAAACTCGGGAACCCCGGCCTCCGGCCGTGCGAGAGATCTACCCTCGGCAATCGTCTGCCGCCGAAGACTTGACCCTGGTCATGTCGACTCCTCCTCCTGACGGCATCGGCAGGCCATCCGCCGCCGCCCACGGGCCGTCGAGCAGGACACGGACCGAGTCGTACCCGGGCAGCGCCCGTGCCTACCCCGGCGGCTGATCGAGCAGCGGAGCTGGATACCTTCCGGGTGGCAGGGCGGTCGCCGTCACCTCGAGCTCCGTTTGTCACCGAGGGGTGGGAGGGCGTTGTTCGCCGTCTCGGTGGCGATGATTTTCCACCGTGTCGTCCATATGGCGCATCATGAAGAGCATCATCAGCGGGCAGCCGGCCACAAGTAGGAGCGCCAACAGCGCCGTAGTCGGCACTCCGACGACAACCACAACAGCAATGACGATCGCTGCGGCCAGTGCGTATACCGGCATGTTCTTCCTCACCGGTCCTCCTCCGCGTCCGTCCTATGTCAGTCTTTCCCCGCATGCTCCGGGGGAGCAGAGAACTTGGCGTCGCGGCGGAGGGGTCGATGCGCAGGACGGCGGGGGCCGAAGGACCTACCACGGTTCCCGTAGGAACGGGTATAGGTGTGGCGACGAGTGCATTTCGGGCAGGCCGCTGTGGCTGCGCAGGCGGCGGCACTTGGCCGGACCGGCTGGGCTGCAGCAGCGGCGGGCCCGGGGGTGTCTACCGGCCAGGCTGGCTGTTTCGGGTCGGCCACTGGCGGTCGCTGATCTCGCCCGACCTTCCTCGCCGTGGTCCGAGCAGCGCTGGTTGATCACGAACGGCCCAGGTATTCAGGAAACGGCTGCTCACACCTTCCGAGTGAAGCGTGGTCCGTGGTCGGCGGTCATGCCCCACCTCCTGTTACGTTCCCCTCGAGTTACATAGCGTCACTATCGGATCGGGGGGATCTGTGAAGCTGTTCACTCGGCTCATGGCGACCGGTGTCGCCTGCGCCGGCTCACTCATGGTGATCGGAACCGTTCCCGTGGCAGCTGCGAACATCAACTGTTCCGACTTCACGACTCAGCCGGAAGCCCAGGCCTGGCTCCTCGCGCATGACCCCGCGAGGGCTCTCGAAGATCTCGACCGGGACAGCGACGGCAAGGCCTGCGAGGACCTGCCCCCAGGCCCGATGACACCGTCCACGTCCAGCCTGAAACCGTCCTCCACGACGCCGTCGACACCCGTCCCACCGTCTATGGCCGGCCCGATGCACCATGATCCGATGCATTGCCTGCAGATGCGCCACGATCCGATGCGTTGCGGGCAGATGCCTGTCGGTGGCGTGCAGGCCGGCGGCGGTGGAACGGCGCGGGGCGAAGAAGCGGAGATGGTCCCGATCGCACTGGGACTCGGGGGCGTCGCGCTGCTCGGTGGTGGTGTCGCCCTCCGCCAACGCCGCAGGGGCCACCGGTAGGCGGCACAGGTCGCGGTGGTGCGGAGAGAACGGCCGATCTTGACCACAGATCTTCCGGTGAGTGGGCCGCCTTGGCGACCCGCCAAAGCTTCTCCTAAGGCCGGACGCAGGCTCTCGGACGGGAAGACTTGCGGTCAAGATCCGCTGGTGGTGTCCGGATGGAACTGTGCCCTCCGATTTCCTGGACTTCGCGATCTTTTTGATCTCTCGGCGTTCGGCAGTGTGAATGTCCGCGGCCGCCTCAGCGGCGGGCTGTCGCCCGCGGCGAAGCGTTGTTGGAGCGGGGTATAGAGGATGGGTCGCTGAACCGCGCCGGGTCGGATGGAGGCGCGGGCCGGACGGTGCGCCTGGCGCAGGAGATGTATGAGGCCACCTGGCCGCAGGTAGCACCATGCTCAACGGCCACACTCGGGAGCCATGGGGCCTGGACATCACCACGGTGGAGGAGCGGGGACCGGCGAGACGTCGCGGCCGGCCACGACTGTCATGGCGGCGGCGGTGGCGCTGTTCCTGATCTTCACCGTGGTCGGTGTCGTCCTGCTCTGGCCGTCCGGTGGCACCCGGGAAACCCCCGAGGATCTGCGCGGCCTGGTGGGCGGCGCCAGCAAGCTCGTCAACGCCACCATCGAACGCGTCGGTCGGGGTCCCTGCCCCGACCTGACCGGCGCAGGGGCACCCCCGGCGACCTGCGACCAGATCGACGTCGTCCTGGACGATCCGTCGGAATCCGACACCCGGCTCCATCTCGACACTCTGGTCGACCCCACCGGCCCGATCCTGAAGGTCGGGGACAAGGTCCGTCTCGCCCCGACCACCGACATCGCGGGCCAGGCGACCTACTACGTCGCGGACTTCCAACGCTCCGCTCCGATCGGCTGGATCGCGTTCCTCACCGCCGCCGTGGTCGTCGCAGTTGCCCGTTGGCGCGGACTGGCCGCGCTCGCCGGCCTCATCCTCAGCTACCTCGTGATCGTCAAGTTCACGTTGCCGTCCCTGCTCGACGGACATTCCCCCGTCGCGGTCGCCCTGATCACAGGCACCGCCCTGGTCGTCGTTCTGCTCTACCTTGCCCACGGCGTCTCCGCCCGTACCACCGCCGCCCTGCTCGGGACCCTCGCCAGCATGGCTCTCGCCGGCGCCTTCGGCGCATTGGCTATCAACTTCGCTCGCATCACCGGACTCGGCTCTGACGAGGACGTGATGCTCAAGGGGTTCGCCGGGCAGCTGAGCCTTCCCGGGCTGGTTCTCGCCAGTGTCATCATCGGCTCACTCGGCCTGATCAACGACATGACGATCACTCAGGCTGCTGCGGTCTGGGAGGTCTCCGACGCGGCCCCGCGGGCCTCGTTGCGGCACCTGTACCGCTCCGGGATGCGCGTCGGACGCGACCACATCGCCTCCAGCGTCTACACCCTCGTCCTCGCCTACGCCGGCGCCGCCCTCCCGACCCTGCTCCTGTTCACCCTCGCCGACCGCAGCAGCGCCGACCTGGCCAGCACCGACCTCGTCGGTGCCGAAATCGTGCGGACCGCGGCCGGCACCATCGGCCTCGTCGCCTCGGTGCCCCTCACCACCGCCATTGCCGCACTCGCCGCGTCACGACGACACCCCCCAGGCTCGGTATCCCCTTCGACCGACATCGACACCGACGCTGCCCCAGCCGGTCACGCCGATGCGGACACCCAGCCCCTCACCTATCGGGCCGGCTAGCGTTTTGCCGTCCGGGCTCATCGATGCGTCGGGAACCCGCACCCACAGGTTGGAGCAGCGCCTGGCTCAGGTTGTCAGGCACGTCGCGCCGCATGGTGAGGACAG
Organism: Frankia sp. Mgl5; assembly: GCF_023242985.1. Taxonomy (NCBI): domain Bacteria; kingdom Bacillati; phylum Actinomycetota; class Actinomycetes; order Frankiales; family Frankiaceae; genus Frankia; species Frankia sp. Mgl5. The sequence continues at coordinate 47,611 of NZ_JALKFY010000674.1, forward strand.
GGACCGGCGGCAACCGCGAGCACAAACCAGGCGGCAGGCACGAGGGCGCCGACGGCTGTCGGGAGCAGGGTGTCGGGATCCTGCCTCATCAGAGCGAAGCCGGCCTGGCCGGGGGCGAGCCGTCCGACGTCTGGAATATAGGCGATCAGCAGGTTCTCGATGAACAGCAGTCAGGTGGCCAGGCCGACCATGGCGGTGACCTGACTACGCAGGATCGCGCCCAGTCCGAGGCCGAAGGCGGTCCACGGCGCGCCCATGTGGACGATCATATGATTCCCCAGCTGTGGGGGGGGGCTGACGGTCACGTAATTCGGCGATCATTCACACCCACCAGGGCTCCGCCCAGGAGGAGACGGACGAAACCGGGGTGGGTAAGGGTGATGTCGATGCCACGTCCAGCGGGGACAGAACTCCCAACGACGACGGCGACGAGTTCCACGGCGAATCCGAACACCGCCCCGGTGAGGGCGCTCGCGCCGGGCTTCGCGGTCAGGACTGTCCCCGCCGCGGGGTGACGAGGAACGCCGAGCGAATCGTTCCATGGCGGAACTCGGTAGCGATGGTCATCGCGCCGGCGATCCCCCGGCGAACAGCGCTGCGAGGACTCCCCAACCGAACACCCTCATCTGATCTGTGACGGTTATCGGCCGGTCTGGGCTGAGGCTGAACGCATGGAGGGCCACCGCGAACTGACCGAGACCGAGCAGGGGCAGCAGCAGGGTGAGGTCGGTGCGGGTCGAGCGCTGCTTGCGCAGTTCGGCGGCGAGGACGGCGTTCACGCGGCCACCTCGGAGGTGGCCGCGAGGTAGACCTCTTCGAGGGGCCTGCCCGTCCGCGGTCAGCTGATCGGGCCGACCCTGTGCCACTCGCCGACCTCGGTGGAGTAGCAGTGAGGCTCCGCCTCGGACCGCCGAGCAGGGTAGTTGGGTTGGTGCTCCTGGTGCTGGTGGGAGCATCCTCACGACCGTAGCCGTGCCAGGAGGCCGGTGATGGGTGCGCATACAGTGACGGTCGGCGAGGTGCTCGACGCGTGAAGACCCCGGCGACCAAAGATCGTTAGCCGGTGGATAGGCGTAGCAGCCGTGTGAAGGTGGCACCAGTGTTGCGGGACTCGTAGATCCCGTCTGTGGTGGCGGCGAGCAGGCGCCGTGCGTCGCCGGCGGTGAACGCCTGCGGGGCGCCGCCGGGGATCTCGGATACCCGCTTCCAGGTGTCGCCAACGTCGGTGCTGACGCTGAGGGTGCCGGCCGGGTCCAGCCCGTAAAGGCTGGTGCTGGCCGGCCAGGCGAGGAGCATTTGCACGGCGGCGTTGCGTGGTGATGCGAACGTCCGCCCGCCGTCGGTGCTGGCCCGCAGGGTGGCGGAGTCGGCATCGTAGCCGTAAGCGGTGCCATGGTTGTAGTCGAGGGCGTGGAAGTCTGCCTGGCCGGTCAGGGAGCGCTTCCGCCAGGTCTTGTCCGCGTCCGTGGACTCGATCAGCCCGGCGTTCGGCGGGCTGATCGAACCAGCGGCGGGATGCCCGCTGGCGAGGAACGTGTCGGGGCCGGCCACGGTGAAGCCCATGAAATCGTTGCGCTCCTGCCCGACGAGTCGTGCCGTGCCTCGATCGATGCGGAACAAGCCGTAGTGGGTGGCGACGTAGACCGCGTTGTCGGCGGGATTAACGCCGAGTCCGTGCACGTGGCTGATCTGCGGGGCCTGCTCACCACGGTTGGTGGACGAACCGTTCGAGCAGGCCACGACCAAGATCGTAACGGTGAGCAGGGCAGCGGTCCACAGCACGGCGCCGCAACGTCGATAGAGGAACACGGCGATCATCCACCTCCTCCGGTGTATGCGCCAGGCCACAGGTTCGACCGCTGTCTCCTACGCAGAGTAGTATTTGTTTGCGTCGTAGCTGCGATGTGTGCGCCGTCTTACCGCTGGTGGCTGGTGGCTGATGGCGAGGGTGAACACGGGGTTCTCTGCGCTGTAGAGCCCCACGGGCTGTCCCAGCTGCGGGCTGACCCAGGCGTGCATCATCGGGGCGAGCGACGGCACTACGATGCTTCCGCCGATGAACGGCGATGTGGTTTCGGTGCGGCTCGGTGACCTGTATCCGGATGCTCGCCCGTGCAGCTCTTCCAGCCGGTGGCGTTGTTCGGGGGCATCTCGGCGAGCCGGATGGCGAACGCGCCCAGCGCCGCCTGCCCATAGCGGGCCACCATATCGATGGTCTCCCGGTTGCTGGCCCAGACGAGGAACTGCCCGGGGGTGTGCGCGGCCCGGTACTCGTGCGCCCTACGGCCGGGTTTGGCGTGGGCAGCGAGAAGGCCCTTGATCGTCAGTTGGCGCAAGACAGTCATGACCGTGGTGTCGGCGAGTTCGGGCATCAGTGTCGCCACATCGCGGACCACGAACGGCGCGGGGACCTGAGTGGTCCACACCAACCTCATGATCCGAGCTTCCAGTGGCCCGAGTAGGGCAAGGGCACACCCAAGGTCCTCCTCGGAGCCCACCGCCCCGCTACCATCCTGGTCACATCTCCTACAGCCGATAGTAGAAATGCTGATGAGCGGGGGAGGGCTGGACTGCCTGGGCCGGGCTGCGGGCGCACGCCGACGACGCGATCCGTCGGGTCGCCGGCCCCATTCCAACCCATGTCTGCCGGCGGCGACACTGCCGTGGTGGAAGCTGGTAGTGAGGATGTGAGCGGCGTGCGGGGACGGGATTGGTCGTGGCAGCGCGGGCTGTTGCGGCGGGGGATGGTGGTACCCCGGGCCTTGGCTGTGCTGGTGGTAGTCGTGGTGGCAGTGGTGGTGTGGCGCCTTGACCGTGCTGAGGGTGCCAGCAGCGCTCCACAGGAGGTGTCACAGCGGCTGGCTGCCGAAGCGGTGAAGACCGCCACCGACCGGCCGGATCTCGCCCGCCGGCTCGCGGTCGCCGCCTACCGCACTGCCCCCACCTCACAAGCCCAGAACATCGTGCTGCACCTGCTGGCCTCTGGCGACCGGCCGCTGGCTACTCTCACCGGTCACACCGATGGCGTGAGCGATGTGGTGTTCAGCCCGGACGGTGGGCTCCTGGCCACCAGCAGTATCGACGGCACCGCTCGGCTGTGGGATGCCACCGCCCGGGGTGCCGTCAGCGAACCGCTGGCCGTTCTCACCGGCCACATCGGTGGCCTTTATGGGGCCGCGTTCAGCCCGGACGGCCGACTCCTGGCCACCAGAAGCATCGACGGCACCGCTCGGCTGTGGGATGCCACCGCCCGGGGTGCTGTCAGCGAACCGCTGGCCGTTCTCACCGGCCACACCGACGGCGTCACCGACGTGGCGTTCAGCCCGGACGGCCGGTTCCTGGTTACCAGCAGTCTCGATGGCACCGTCAAGATGTGGGACACCACTACCCGAGGCGGGGCTGACCAACCCCTGGCCACCCTCACCGCTGGCCGTGTCAACGGTGTGGTGTTCAGCCCGGACGGGCGTCTACTCGCCACGAGCAGCTGGGACGGCACCGCTCGGGTGTGGGATGCCACCGCGCGGGGTGCCGTCAGTGAACCGCTGGCCACCCTCACCGGCTACGCCGGCGGTGTCTCCGACGTGGTGTTCAGCCCGGACGGCCGACTCCTGGCGACGAGCAGTACGGACGGCACCGCTCGGCTGTGGAATGCCACCGCCCGGGGTGCTGTCAGCGAACCGCTGGCCACCCTCACCGGCCACACCAGCAGCGTCACCGACGTGGTGTTCAGCCCGGACGGCCGACTCCTGGCCACGAGCAGTACGGACGGCACCGCACGACTGTGGGATGCCACCACCGCCCGGGGTCAGGTTCAGCCACTGGCCACCCTCACCGGCCACACCGGCGGCGTCTATGGGCCTGCGTTCAGCCCAGACGGGCGGCTCTTGGCCACCAGGAGTGAGGACCACACTGCACGGGTGTGGGACACCACCGCACGAGGTGCCATTGACGATTCCCCGGCCGTCCTCACCGGCCACACCAACTCCGTCTACGATCTGGCATTCAGTCCAAATGGCCGGCTACTCGCCACAGGTAGCTGGGACAACACAGCCCGGCTATGGGGTCTGGACGCCGGCCTGCTGGTTAGTGCCGCCTGTGACGAGGATGCGAACCGGCTCACCGAGGCTGAATGGAAGGCCGTAGTGCCCGGCGTTCCCTATGAGGCGCCATGCCCTACCCGTCAGGATGACATGAGACAGGCGATGCCTATCATCTTGTGACCAGGGCGGGTTGAGGAGAATTCGACACCCCGGGTTTCGAGGTCCGACGTCACCTGGGCCCGTACGACTCTTGCGGCCTGCGGCGGCGGGCGCGATGTGGTGTGCACCAGCCGACCACGAAAGAGGAAATTACCAGTCATCCTCGCGTCCCCCGCGTGTGCGGGGCCGACCGAGCGCTCGTCCCCGACGCCATGTCGCGGTTGGCCTTGTAGACGGCGTTGCTGGCCTGCCGGCTGACGGAGCCGTTCTCTCCATCGAAGACCACCAGGATCTCCGGTCAGCCGTCGAGCTCGGCGGTCACTGCTTTGCGCAGGAGCGCGAAGAACATGAACTGGGTGGACGCCTGCAGCATCCAGGGCCGACAGACGCCGCCTGCCGGGGCTGCCCACGGCCAACCTTCGCTCTGTCTACGATTTTTTGTAGTAGATCTTGGTTTGGTGGCGGGTCGCGGACAGACGCTGCCCGGGTGTTCCGATGGGCCTGCTTTGCCACGGTGCCCCCGGCTTCGTGGGTGGCCCCGTGGCGGATCGGTCGCGACAGCATTTGGCGCGAGGCCGAGGCCGAGAGCAGGCAGCTGCGCTCGTCGTGGTCATGGTGGGGCCGGCCGCCGTCCCCTGCTGCCCTCGTGATCTTTTCGTGCTGTCTGCCGGCAGCTGGTCCCCGGAGGTTGGCCCCGGCGCCGTGGATGGTCACCGCCGACCCGGTTTTCTACTACTTCATGTAGTGGTTTACCGTCTGGTTCGGCAACTGGCGTCGGACCGCATGCCGGATCCCGCCCCGGTCTCGCTGCTCGTTTCGACACGCAGCCCGGGGCGGGGCTCCGCGCTCGGCTGGCGAGCTTTCGAGCATCCTCGTCCACTCTCACGGGAGGCTGCGTGAATCTCGCAACTGTTCTGGTGACCGGCCTGTTCGCGGGTGGTGTGTCCTGCGCCGCAGTGCAGGGCGGCCTGCTGACCGGCCTGATCACCCGGCAGCGTGCGGCAGCGGCGGGGTCAGCCGAGCCGCCCCGTCCTGCGCCTGGGCGTGGTCGCCATTCGGCCCGCCATGCCGTCCGCCAGGACCGGGCCCGTTCCGGGATCCGGTCGGTGCAGGCCGTACGAGAACCGGACTGGCGTGCTCAGCTCGGTGACGACCTCGCCCCGGTCGGCGGGTTCCTGGCCGGCAAGCTTGTCTCGCACGTCCTGCTCGGGGCGTTGTTGGGTGCCGTGGGCGGCGCGGTGGAGCTTTCGGCCGATGCGCGCACCTGGCTGCAGATCGGCGCCGGCCTGCTGATCATCGTGTTCGGTCTCGCCCAGCTGGGCGTGCCGGGGTTCCGCGGCGTCGTCGTCGAGCCGCCGGCCTCGTGGATGAGGGTCGTCCGCAGGCGTGCCCGTTCCCAGGCGGCGCTGGCACCGGCGCTGCTCGGTCTGGCCACCGTGCTCATTCCGTGCGGCGTGACGCTGTCGGTGGAGGCGCTTGCGCTCGCGTCCGGGTCCGCGCTGGCGGGTGCGGCGACGATGGGGGTGTTCGTGCTCGGCACCGGCCCGTTGTTCGCCGTTCTCGGCTACGCCGCCCGTAAGGCCGCGACCGCGTGGCGCAGCCGGCTGGCCGCGGTCACCGGGCTGGTCGTGTTGGCTATGGGGCTCTACACCCTCAACGGTGGCCTGCAGCTCGCCGGTTCGCCGCTGGCCGCCAACCGGCTCGCCGAGGCCGTCGGGCTCTCTCGGGTGCCGGTCGACACGTCGGCCGCGTCGACGGTGGACGGGCGCCAGACCGTGGAGATCACGGCTGATGCCGACTCCTACAGCCCCGGCAACGTCCAGGTGCAGGCCGGTGTGCCCACGACGCTGGTGGTGCACTCGGACAACGCGCAGGGCTGCATCCGGTCGTTTGTCATCCCGGACCGCGACGTCGAGAAGGTCCTGCCGGTCGAGGGCGACACGGCGATCGATCTGGGGGCGCTGGAACCCGGGAAGCTGCGCTACGCGTGCGGCATGGGGATGTTCACCGGGGTCATCACCGTCGTCTGAGCACATTGCCTTCGGCTGTACAAGGAGAACGGAGTACCCGACAGTGCCCGCCACCACACGTACGTTCCGCGTCGAGGGAATGCATTGTGCCAGCTGTTCGCTGCTCATCGACGACGCTCTGGAGGATCTACCGGGCGTTCGTAGCACCCGGACCACTCTGAAGCAGGGACGCACCGCGGTCGAGCTGGACCTGAGCCAGAACAGCCCGCAGGACGTGGTCAGAGTGATCGAAGAACTCGGTTACAGGGCCTCGCTGCTGCCGTGACGGACCGGCCAGAACCTGTCGGGCAGGCCGACTGCCTCGGTCATCGGATCGTCCGCTGCCATGAGGTCTACCACCAGGAGGCCGGCGTGACTGTGTTGTTCTGCGCGACCGGGTGAGCCGAGCAGTGGACGGTCCACCTACCATGCCGCTCGTTATCCGCCGGTCGGCGTTCCACGAGCCATCCAGACCCGTTCCCGACTCGTCCCTGTTCCGGACCGAAGCCGAGGGACGGAGACATATGGGAGGCCGGCGGAGAGCCGAGACCCGGATCATGGCCGACATCGGGGCACGCAGAATCGTGGCGGCGTTCGCTTCGCTCGGCGCGGCCGCGACTCATGCCGCTGTCGCGCCGAGCCATTTCACCTCCTGGCCGTTGTCGGGCGTTTTCTTCTTCGCGACCGCGGTCTTCCAGGCGGGCTGGGCCCTCGCCGTGATGCGGAGCGCCGGCCGACGGACGGTGGCGACGGGCCTGCTGGTCAACGCGGGGGTGATCCTGGTGTGGGTCCTCAGCCGGACCGCGGGTTTCCCCGCCGGCCCCCATGCCGGTGTGCCCGAACAGGTCGACAGGGTCGACCTCACCGCGGTGGCCTTTCAGATAGTGGTCTGCGTCCTTGCTCTGTGGTCCCTCCGGGCGCGGCCCGCGCGTGGGTTCCGTTCCTCGTTCAGCGCGGCTGCCGTGATCGGTGCCGTCGGCGCCGGGGTCACTGGCTTCACCCTGCCCGCGGTCGAACTCGCTGGGTCACACGGTCACGGTGACAGCCACGGCCACGAGATGACAGACGAGTCCGTTCCCCACTCTCACAGTTCGGGCGATGATCCCCCGGAGCTCCCACACGACAGCGTGGGTGGGACGACCGGACCGTCGCCCGCGGCTGGCGAAACCCGTGAGCAGGAGCTGCCGTCCCCGCCTGCTCCCAACCACCCCCACCCCCCGGGTACCGCACCTCACGACGACTGAGCATCCCGACGCCCCCGGCTCCACATCCAGCCGCACGCACTGTCTGACCGGGGCGACGGCGGTCGCATCCCGGGCTTCCCACGAGGTACCCCCATGGGGTACCTTGCTCGACGAAGGATACCCCCCATGGGTATCTCGCGAAGGGATGGAGAGGGCGGCCGTCGGTGTCGCGCCCTGCCGAGTCCTGACGCGATGCCCAGGGCCCCCGAGAGAGGAGCTCCTGATGAGCGAGACCACCTACACCGTGACTGGCATGACCTGCGGGCACTGCGTCGCCTCGGTCACCGAGGAGGTCGGCGAGATCCAGGGCGTGACGGACGTGGCGGTGGACCTGAGCTCCGGTGCGGTCACCGTCACCAGCGACCGGCAGGTCGACCCGGCCGAGGTCCGTGCCGCGGTCGAGGAGGCCGGCTACCAGCTCGCCGGGCTGAGGCCGGCGCCCGAAGGAGCTGGTGCGAGGTGAACGCGGCGGTGAAGCTGTCCGCCTTTGGCGTGGCACTCGCCCTGGCCGTCGCCGGGGCTTACGGCGTCGGCATGGCTGTCGGCCCTCTGACCGCGGTCGATGCGGGCGTCGACGATGCCTCGGAGGCCACGGCCGCTGAGGTCAGGGGTGCCGAGCGCGAGGACGGCCGCGGGGGCAGCGCCCGGGACGCCGTCCTGGAGCAGCCGGGCGGGCTGGCGTCCAGCGCGGGCGGCTACACCTTCACGCCCACTGATTCGAGCCTGACCCCTGGGGCCCGCGAGGACTTCACCTTCCGGATCGTCGGGCCGGACGGGGCTCCCGTCACGGCGTTCGACGTCGAGCATGACAAGCGGATGCACCTGATCCTGGTGCGCCGCGACGGCACCGGGTTCCAGCATGTACATCCGGACATGACGCCCGAGGGGACCTGGTCGGTCCCGCTCGGCGTGTCCGATGCCGGCTCCTACCGGGCGTTCGTGGACTTCACTCCCACCGGCGCGGCGGCCGCCACGCTGGGTGTCGACCTGGCCGCCCCCGGCCTGTTCGAGCCGGTCACGCACGTGCCGGCGCGCACCGCGGCGGTGGATGGGTATGAGGTGACGCTCGCCGGTGACCTCGTCGGTGGGCAGGCCTCGCCACTCACCCTGACGGTGCGCCGGGACGGGCGGCCGGTGACGGACCTGGAGCCCTATCTCGGCGCCTACGGGCACCTGGTCGCGCTGCGCGAGGGCGACCTGGCCTACCTGCACGTACATCCCGACGGCGGACCCGGTGAGGGGCCGGCAGGCCCGGACATCCCGTTCGTCGCCGAGGTGCCCAGCGCGGGCAGCTACCGGCTGTTCCTGGACTTCCAGCACGACGGGGTCGTCCGTACCGCCGAGTTCACCGTGCCCACCGAGCCGGACGCCCGGGACGCCACCGTCACCCCGCCGCCGGCCGGGCACGACGGCGCCGGCCACAGCCACTGACCGGGAGAGGAAGGCTGGCATGAGTGCCACGACGACGAACACGTCCGGCGCTGCGGTCACCGAGATCGAGCTCGCGATCGGCGGGATGACCTGCGCGTCCTGCGCGAACCGGATCGAACGCAAACTCAACAGGCTCGATGGCGTCACCGCCACGGTCAACTACGCCACAGAGAAGGCCCGGGTGAACGCCCCGGGCGGCGTCGACCCGGCCGTGCTGGTGGCCCAGGTCGAGGCGGCCGGCTACACCGCCGAACTGCCCCGGCCGCAGACGGCGGAGCCGGCGGCCGGCGTCCCCGACGCCGAGCCGGACCCGGCCCGACCGCTGCGCCAGCGCCTGGTCACCAGTGCCGTGCTGGCCGTTCCGGTGATCGCGATGGCGATGGTCCCGGCGCTGCAGTTCACGAACTGGCAGTGGTTCTCGCTGGCTCTGGCGGGCCCCGTCGTCACCTGGGCCGCCTGGCCGTTCCACCGGGCAGCCTGGACCAATCTTCGACACGGCGCGGCGACGATGGACACCCTGATCTCGATCGGTGTCAGCGCCGCGTTCCTGTGGTCGCTGTACGCGCTGCAGTTCGGCACCGCCGGGCTGCCCGGGATGGTGCACCCGTTCGAGCTGACCATCGCCCGCGGGGACGGGACGGGCAACATCTACCTGGAGGTCGCCGCCGGAGTCACCACGTTCATCCTCGCCGGCCGCTACTTCGAAGCGCGTGCGAAGCGCCGGGCCGGCGCGGCGCTGCAGGCGCTGCTCGAACTCGGCGCCAAGGACGCCGCGGTCCTGCGCGACGGCACCGAGGTGCGGATCCCGATCGACCAGCTCGCCGTCGGCGACCGGTTCGTCGTCCGGCCCGGCGAACGAATCGCCACCGACGGCACGGTCGAAGAAGGCTCGTCCGCCGTCGACGCCTCGATGCTGACCGGTGAGTCTGTCCCGGTCGAGGTGGCACCGGGCGACGCGGTGACCGGCTCGACGGTGAACGCCGGCGGGCGGTTGGTCGTGCGCGCCACCCGGGTCGGTGCCGACACACAGCTGGCCCAGATGACGAAGCTCGTCGAGGACGCCCAGAACGGCAAGGCCGCCGCGCAGCGGCTCGCCGACCGGATCTCCGGTGTGTTCGTGCCGGTCGTCATCGCCCTGGCCGCGGCCACCCTGGCCTTCTGGCTCGGGGCGGGGGCCGGCGCGGCGGCGGCGTTCACCGCCGCGGTCGCCGTCCTCATCATCGCCTGCCCCTGCGCGCTCGGGCTGGCCACGCCGACGGCGCTGCTGGTCGGAACGGGGCGGGGCGCACAGCTCGGCATCCTGATCAAGGGCCCCGAGGTACTCGAATCCACCCGCCGGGTCGACACGATCGTGCTCGACAAGACCGGCACGGTCACGACCGGCCGCATGAGCCTCTTCAGGGTCCACACCGCCGCCGGCGTGGACGAGACCGAGGCGCTGCGGCTGGCCGGCGCGTTGGAGAACGCCTCCGAGCACCCCATCGCGGCCGCGATCGCGCGGGCGGCCCGCGACCAGGTCGGCGACCTGCCCGATGTCGAACAGTTCAGCAACGTCGAAGGACTCGGCGTCCACGGCGTCGTCGAGGGGCGTGCCGTACTCGTCGGGCGTTCGGCGTTCCTGGCGGACTGGAGCCAGCCGCTGCCGCCAGACCTCATCGCGGCCAAGGACGCCGCCGAGGCGGGTGGCCGCACCGCCGTCGGCGTCGCCTGGGACGGCGAGGCCCGCGCCGTGCTCGTCGTCGCGGACGTCGTGAAACCGACCTCGGCGCAGGCCGTCGCCCAGCTACGTGGGCTGGGGCTGACCCCGGTGCTGCTCACCGGCGACAACACGACCGCCGCCCGCGCCGTCGCGGCGGAGGTCGGCATCGACACCGTCATCGCGGAGGTGCTGCCAGCCGCCAAGGTCGACGTGGTCAAGCGCCTGCAGTCCGAGGGCAAGGTCGTCGCGATGGTGGGCGACGGGGTCAACGACGCCCCCGCGCTCGCGCAGGCCGACCTCGGCCTGGCCATGGGCACCGGCACCGACGTCGCGATCGAAGCCAGCGACCTCACCCTGGTACGCGGCGACCTCCGGGCCGCGGTCGACGCGATCCGGCTGTCCCGCCGCACCCTGGCGACGATCAAGGGAAACCTGTTCTGGGCGTTCGCCTACAACCTCGCGGCGCTACCGCTGGCCGCGGCGGGCCTGCTGAATCCCATGATCGCGGGTGCGTCGATGGCGTTCAGCTCCGTGTTCGTCGTCGCCAACAGCCTGCGGTTGCGACGGTTCGCCGCACAGGGCGACACGAGAAGCATCTGATCGCGGTGGATGCCCTGGTGTCGGTACGGACGCCGGACGTGGGGCGGTCGCCTGTCCGCGCTGGCAGTGTGCCTGTCGTTGCCGACCGCCCTGCGCTGCCCACCGCGCCCTCCCGTGCCGCCGTCGCAGGGGTCTTGGGCGTGAATGACTTCGCGCTACGCCGAGTCGCAAGCCGATGATCAGGAGCAGTGGTATCCGAGGTCGCTCAAAGCGGGTACAGCGGTCACAACAAGTGGAAGGAACAGCAGCAGCACGACGATCAGGCCGCGGGCTGCGACGGCAGCACGGGGGAGGGGCGGATCTGCGGTCAGTAGACGCAGTACCCGTTGGCGCACCGCGGTGTTCGCCATGCCCAGCACGGGGGCTGGGGGAGCCGCGAGCCGCAGCACGGCTTCGGCGACGACGTGGGGAGCGCTGCGCCGGGCGGCGCTGTCGTCTGCGGTGAGCTCGACGAGCCGGCGTAGCTCCTCGTGTCCCGTCCCGAAGAGCGGCACGGCCGGGAATGCTCTGGCCAGCACGGCTGTCGCGGTGAGGATGAGGTGGTGCCTGCCGGCGAGATGGGCGCGTTCGTGCGCGATGACGGCGTCGAGTTCGGCGGGAGGCAGCGCCCGCAGCGCGCCTTCGGTGACCACGACACCCCCGCTCCGGCCCGGGAGGCAGAACGCGCTGCGACCAGCATGATCCAGTATGTAGATCCGTAGTGCGGGATGGAAACGCCCGAGCAGGCGGACGTCGTGCCGGTGACGGACGCGCGACCGACGGCCGGCGCCAGCGACGGCGACGGCGACATGGAGGAGACGGAGCACCGCGGCGGCGCTCACGACGACGCCCGCAACCCGCGGAATCGTCCACCGCATGGAGATCGTCAGACTGTGGCCAGGCCAGCCACACCACTGGACGAGCAGGACCAGCGTGTCCCCGATCGCGTGCAGCGGTACGAACAGCAGTGTTGCGACCAACACCGCCACGGACACCACGGAGATCATCGCGGCGAGCCACATGACGACGGCGAGCCGCGGCGCACGGGACGTCCAGGAAGCACCGTGGAGAGGACGGGGTAGGCCGTAGGCGAGGAGGGCCGCGTATACCGCGAGAACACCGAAGATCATGATGTGGTGGGTTCCTCACCGCCGCGACCACGGCTGGCGGAGTGCCACCGCACCGCTTCGCGCAACGTCTCGTACTCCGTGGCATCCATGGCCTGCACGAAGTGGAGCAGCGCCAGGCCGCGGTCGTCCGTCGCGGAGAGCACGGACCTCATCAGCAGCGCAGTGTAGGCACTCCGGCTCAACGCCGGCTGGTAGCGGTAGGACCGTCCGGCTCGTTCCCGGGTCAGCCACCCCTTGTGGAACAGCCGGTCCATGACGGTCATCACCGTCGTGTAGGCCAGCGGGCGCGTCGGTTCCAGCAGTGCCCGGACATCGCGGACGGCCACCGGGCCACGCGCGGACCATACCCGGTCCATGATTTCGGCTTCCAGGTCGCCGAGTCGTTCCACAACTCCCCCTCGGTTCGGCCTCGACAAGCACCGCGCCCATCCCACGCCGACGCGAACGGTCCCGCCTGCCCCGGTCACCGTCTCCGGCCGCATCTGGACATCGCTGCGTCCGGTGCGCATGTCCCTCGGCGCAGTCTTGCCCGTCGCGGGACGGACTGTCGTAGCCCGCCTCGTTGTCCCCGATACCTACTACTGATCGTAGTTGCCGGGGCGGGGTCCGTGCGGGCGCATCTGCCCTGACCTGGGGCGGGAGACGTCATGAACGCCCATGTGGGCCAACTTTCTCGGCAGCCCTTCCTCGCGGGCCGAAGCCCAGGGAGGATACCGATCTGCTACATGTCATAGTAGTTACGCCGCATTGGGGGGCAACGAGAGGACGTGTGGGTGGATCGCGCTGGCGGGTACGGCTATCAGGCTCGCGAGGATCCAGCGCCGCTGGTGGGACGCCGTCCGCGAGCGAGGGCCATGGAGCGGATGCGCGGGACGCGGCTACGTGTGTCGGTGTCGCAGCGCCGGGTGGCGACGCTTGCCCTCATGACGACCGGTGGCTTCGCTGCCGCGTCGACTGGCTTCGCGCTCGCCACCACCGGCGAAGCTGCCCCCGCTGCATCGCCGACGCCCACCATCCGCACAGCCGGTGTCCTGCCCGCAGGACTCGACCCGGCTGCGACGGAGGGTGAGGCGGCGACGTTGGCTGTCGCTATCGCTGATCCATCGCCGACTTTCACCGCGCTCGCTTTCGCCTCCGACCGGGCGACCATCGCGCCGAACGGCGAGGTGATGTTCACCGTCCGCGCGACCAAGGCCGGCGGTGCGCCCCTGATCGGATCCGCCGTCCGCATCGTGGCCGTCAGCGGTCCGAAATGGACCACTACGGCCGCGCTGCGGACGGACGCTGCTGGCGAGGCGCGGATATCTACTCGTCTGCTGTCCACGACCACGCTCACCGCTGTGTTCGACGGCTCCGCCGCGCTGCGCCCCTCGGTGGCCGGGACGACGACCGTCACCGTCCAGGCTCCGCCTCCGGCTGCCAGGTCCGCCCGCACGGGCGGGGGGCAGTCGGGTGTCATGCCCACGCCGACCTACGGCTGGGTTCCGGCAAGCGAGATTGGCGCGAAGGCCGTCTATCTTGCGTCCCTGCAGAATGGCAAGCCGTACGTCTACGGCGCGGAAGGGCCGTACGCGTTCGACTGCTCCGGCTACGCCCAGTATGTTTTCAAACAGCTGGGACGGAACCTGCCCCGAACCGCGCAGGAGCAGTTCCGTGCCACAGCCCGGATCCCACCGTCGGGCAAGCAGCCAGGAGACCTCATCTTCTTTGGCAGTCCGAACAACATCACTCACATGGGTATCTACGCGGGAAACGGTTATATGTGGGCGGCTCCGCAAACAGGCCGGAATGTCAACCTGCAACCGATCTACAGCAAAAACTACTATGTCGGCCGGGTACTGTAATCCTGTTCTGACCGTGGACCCTGTAGCCGCGGCCTTGCTCCCCTCGGCTAGTCGGTGAGGCATAATCCGCGGGTGAGTTACGGGAGCCAGGGTGGGCCTGGCCCGGGTGGCTTGCCCGTTCTTGTGCTTCTCGTTCCCGTGCTTCTGGGGCTTCTTGTCATGCATGGAGGTCTTTCGGCGCATATCGTCGACCATCGGCACGGTGATGGTGTCGCGACGCTGGCGGGTGTGGGGATGGGCGGCGCGATAGGCATGAATGTCGCGCACGCCGCCCTGCCTGCCGACTTGAACGTCACCTCACCCGCTGCGGTCCACCTGACGGATGGGGAGCATGAGGGACACGGAGGTCAGATGTGTCTGGCATTCCTGCGGTCCGCGGCGCTGATGCTCCTCATTCTGATCATCGGTCGGGTGCTTCGCCCCGCCGGGCAGCACACCACGACTCCCAGGCCAGGGTCATCAGGCGGTGGTCGCGCTCCACCCCGCCGCGCATTACCCGTTCACCGCCCTTCCCTGGCGTCTCTTTGCGTGCTTCGACTATGAGCCGACGCGTCTGCCCGGAACCCTGTTCAGGGCGATATCGCTATGCATCGCACATATCACGATGTCCACGCAGACGGGACTGGCATGAAAAAACTCCTAACCCTCATCGCCCTAATTATGGGTGCTATGGTTCTCGCCGCGTGTGGCGGCAATGACGGCGACGGTACGGGCCGACTCGCGGCGGATCACAACGCGGCGGACGTCACGTTCGCACAGAACATGATTCCCCATCATCGGCAGGCCGTCGAGATGGCCGGCCTCGCCGAAACGCAAGCCGCGAGTCCAGAGGTCAAGACCCTCGCCCGTCAGATCCGCGACGCTCAGGCCCCGGAAATCGCCACCATGGTCGGCTGGCTCAACGACTGGGACGAGTCCACCATGGCGCCGGACAGCGGTCAGGGCGGCGGACACGACATGAACGGCCACGGCGGCGGGGGAGGCGGGATGAACGACAACGCTGGCGGGATGATGAGCGAAGGTGGCATGGCCTCGCTGAAAAACGCCAGCGGAGCCGTTTTCGACAGAATGTTCCTCGAGATGATGATCGAACATCATCGCGGGGCTGTCGAGATGGCCCAGACCGAACTGCGGGACGGCCGCTACGGCCCCGCCAAGGAACTCGCCGACTCCATCAAGAATACGCAAAACACCGAGATCGCCACCATGCAGGATCTGCTCGGCAGAGTTTGACCGCGTCTCGGTAGAGCCGGTTCTGGGGCGAGGCGAACCCACTCGGCGGCCCCATCAGCCTGAGGTTGAACGGCGATGTTCCCCGATGGGCTGTGCCCCTACCAGTGGGAGCGGCGTGAGGCTATCGGATGTATCCGGGTTGCCACGTACGGCGGGCGGTCGGTGCGGAGGCAACTGTGACGAGGAGGCCGCAGGCAGGAACGCGCAGCAGGCGAGGGACGGGTCAGCCGGTGGGCCCGACCGGACCGGCATCGACTCCTACCGCCGCGACCGCACCCGCGTCGCCGACCGTAGCCTCGCCACCAGCCCACGCACCGCCCGTCTCGGCCAGGATCGGTCAGATGACGACGATCCTGCTCGGGTTCGCCGCCGGCCTGCTCGTTGCGACGATCACCACCCCGGTCGGGGTGTCGGGCGCGGTGTTCCTGCTACCCGTGCAACTCGACGTCCTGCACACCCCGAACCCCGCGGTCACCCCCACCAATCTGCTGTTCAACGTCATCGCCACCCCCGGCGCCCTCGCCCGCTACCGCCGACAGAATCAGCTCACCGGTCCTTTGACCCGCCTGCTTGTCGCCGGCGCCCTGCCCGGCGTCATCCTCGGCGCAATCATCCGCGTCCACCTCGTCCCCGGCGCCAGCCTGTTCCGCCTGCTCCTCGGCCTGTTCCTGCTCCCCCTGGGCCTCTGGCTCTGCGCGCGCACCCTGCGCCATCCACGCCAGCACCCCACCCCACCACCACCCCGGACCATTACCGCACTGGCCCTGTTAGTCGGTCTCGTGGGCGGCATCTACGGCATCGGCGGGGGCTCCATCCTCAGCCCGATCCTCGTCGGGCGCGGCATGCCCGTACCCACCGTCGCCCCCGCCGCCCTCGCGTCCACCTTGGCAACCTCGATCGTCGGCGCCATCACCTATGCCCTGCTCGCCCTCACCACCGCCGGCAGCATCGCCCCCCACTGGGCTGTCGGCCTCGCCAGCGGCCTCGGTGGCCTCGGTGGCGCCTACCTCGGGGCCCGCCTGCAACGCCACATCCCCCACACCGGCCTCCGGCTCCTCCTCGGTGGCCTGGCCGTCGCCCTGGGGGCCGTCTACCTCACCCAAGCCGCCTGACAGTCCGCGGCCCGGTTCCCACCCCTCGCGGTTCCGCCTTTGGCAAGGTGAGGATTTCGGCTCCGTCGTTGGTGATAGCGATCGTGTGCTCGCTGTGCGCTGTTCGGCAGCCTGTCGCGCTTCGGAGGGTCCAGCCATCGGCATCGGTGACGAGCTCGGCGGTGTCCGCCATGACCCACGGCTCCAATGCCAGCAGCAGCCCAGGGCGCAGTCTGTATCCACGGCCGGGCCGTCCGGTGTTCGAAACGTGCGGGTCCTGGTGCATCGTTGATCCGATGCCATGACCTCCGAACTCGGTGTTGATCGGGTACCCGGCCTCGCTGAGGACGGAGCCGATGGCATGGGAGATGTCACCGATGCGAGCCCCGGGGCCGGCAGCGGCTATCCCCGCGTACAGCGCGCGTTCGGTCGCGTTGATCATCGCGACGCTCTCCGGGGGCTTTGAGTCGCCCACGATGAAGCTGATGGCGGAGTCCGCGGCGACTCCGTCTCTGGAGACGGCGAGGTCGAGCGTCAGCAGGTCGCCGTCGGCAAGCGTGTAGTCGTAGGGCAGTCCGTGGAGCACGGCGTCGTTGACGGCCGTGCAGATGTAGTGGCCGAACGGCCCGCGTCCGAAGGACGGCTCGTAGTCGACGTAGCAGGACTGCGCTCCAGCCTCGACGATCATGGTCTTGGCCCACTGATCGATGTCCAGGAGGCTCGTGCCGACCGTGCTACGGCTCTTCAGTGTCTGCAGAATGTCAGCGACCAGGGCGCCTGTGTCCTTTGCTTGAGCCAGCTTGGTAGGGCTCAGGATCTCGATCATGCGGCGCCCTCCTCGTGCTACCAATAATTATACCGGCCATATTATACCGGTACTATAATCGGAGTCATGGTCAGGTTGCCGCTCACTCCGGCGGAGATCGAGCGCGGGCAGCGCCTCGGCGCCCTCCTGCGCCGGGCCAGGGGGGAGCGCTCGATGCTCGATACCGCGCTGGACGCGGGTGTCTCACCAGAAACCCTTCGGAAGATCGAGTCTGGTCGCGTAGCCACCCCTGCCTTCCCGACCATCGCGGCGATCGCCGATGTCCTCGGGCTCTCCCTCGACGAAGTGTGGGCCGAGATCAACCAGCCTGACGGCGAGGTCGAACCCACAAGATCAGGTCGCAGCGCACGCGAGCGGTTGGCCTCGTGAGTCTCGGGCCCGCAGCTCCGTTGCAGGTGCCGACGGCAGAGAGCCCGTGGGCGCGGTGCTCAACCAATGTCCCCGGTCAGTACATCTAGTGCCGCATCAGGCAACGTTCGCCTTGGCGACGACGGCACGGAGTTTCTTGTCGGCGGCGTGGCGGTTCCGCCA
>NZ_JALKFY010000571.1:0-335 GCF_023242985.1 Frankia sp. Mgl5
GGGTCTGATAACTAATTTTTTTCCACCATTCATCCAGATAGGGATGCTTCATCTCTTCCTGCCAATGCGGCGAAGGGCGCCCGGTCAACTGGTCCATGGTTGCCAGTGGCAGATGGTGATAAATCGACTCCCAGTCCACCAGATCCACGTTTTGCATGACCCGGCCGCTCGTCATGTAGAGCCAGCAAAGATGATGCGGCGTGGGCACACCGGTCGGCCATTCGACAAACGGATCGGAAGGACTGACTGAACAGATCATCGCCTTCAGGTGAGGCGGTTGGGTTACTGCCGCAAGCCATTGGTCGCGCGCCAGATAAGAGCCACCCATCGTCCCC
>NZ_JALKFY010000572.1:0-334 GCF_023242985.1 Frankia sp. Mgl5
GTATCGCACCTATCAGCGAAAAGGGCGTTTACCACTTCATCTACAGGATCTGGCTGCGGCCTATCCTGCCAACATCTTGGCGGCGCTTCCGCAATCAGCCAACCAAACAGCCGCTGCAGGCAAAGGAGCTGGCGCAGGCTGGCTCTATCGACCGGAAGCTTTTCGGCCGGAGAATGCCTGGGCTAGCATGAGCAACGTACTCCCGCTGCCATTCTACCCGGAACCTGCTGCACCACTCCAACCGCTGCAAGTGTACATCCATCAGGCTTCTTACACTATGAGCGTTATCAGCGGCCCCCATCTGGTAAGACGGTATCCGATCCGGAACTGTCTC
>NZ_JALKFY010000573.1:0-334 GCF_023242985.1 Frankia sp. Mgl5
TCACTGTTCCGGGGATCTCCCGGTATATTCACGCACAGGCAGCATCTCCAACGCAGCCGGGTTCATCAGGCTGGACGTATCGCCGAGCGGCTCGCCCAAGAACTTTTGCTTGATTAACCGGCGCATGATTTTCTGTGTCCGCGTCTTGGGCAAATCCTTGACAAAGTGGACCTCCCCAGGCTCGTACGGTTTGCCGAGCGCCACGGCGACATGCTGCCTCAGTTGATCGGCCAACAGCTCGACGCCCGGTTTCAAAACGGCAAAAACGATGATTTCCTCCCCTTTTAGCGGATGAGGAACACCGATCACCGCCGATTCCAGCACACCTGGATGC
>NZ_JALKFY010000574.1:0-334 GCF_023242985.1 Frankia sp. Mgl5
AAATGCCCATCTCTTCAGCCGGAGTTCCTGGAATCACAGCCATGATCTTTACGCCGCTGGAGGATTGGATAAAGTACGGCGTCTGCTGCCGCTCCGCACGTCGGCTAAGCCAGAATAATCCCTCGTGTCCGAACAGGGCGAAGAGCGCAGCCGCGAGCGACAATGGCGGCCAAAGTACTGAGAGGTAAGCCAAGGCAAGCAGAATAACGGCATACAGCACGAGCTGTTTGGCGATATCGCGCGCTTTTCGCCAAGGAGTCATTGTCTGTGTGATATCGGAAAAACCGGTTACCGCTGGAAGGAACATGATTCCGAAAGCAGCAACATCATTTGC
>NZ_JALKFY010000575.1:0-334 GCF_023242985.1 Frankia sp. Mgl5
GGTGTGACGCATGGCGACGACGGCGATTTGGGATGTGACCGACCGCTTGAAGCGCATCATCGACTACGCCGCCAATCCTGAAAAAACTGCGATAGATCGAGCGGAACAGCAAGGCTTGCAACAGGTGCTGGCTTACGCGAGAGACGGCGAAAAAACGGAGAAGCAATTGTACGTGAGCGGCATTAACTGCGACCCGCTGACCGCCTACGAGCAGATGCAACGGACAGAAGACGGACGGCATTGTGGCGTTTCATGCGTACCAAGCGTTCGCGCCGGGCGAAGCGACGCCGGAAATGGCGCATGCCATCGGCATGAAGCTCGCGCAGGAATTATG
>NZ_JALKFY010000576.1:0-334 GCF_023242985.1 Frankia sp. Mgl5
CGTCGTAACCGCGATCTGCCGCCATCGTTTCCGCCGTTTTCAAGATTTCCGGCTGTCTTTCCTGCATCTGGTGGAGCAGTTCATGGCCTTCGGTGATATCGGAAGCAGACGCCTTGGTGACCTTGAACGTCACCGGCAGCTCGTACGTCGCATCGACGATCAGATGCAGCTTGTAGCCGAACCATTTGACGATCTTCTCCCAGGCTTTTCCGTTGTCATCCACACCGCGGTATTCTTTTCTCCCATAGTCCGCATCCGTATCCCGTCGTCCATCCGGAGCTTCATTCTTGTTTTTCCGTTTGGCGAAGGATGAGAGGGCTTTGCTGTCCATCGC
>NZ_JALKFY010000577.1:0-332 GCF_023242985.1 Frankia sp. Mgl5
GGCGGGTGGCGTGCTCGACGATGAAGAACACGTAGATCCGTTGGAGGAATACGGTGTCCACGGTGAAGAAGTCGCAGGCGAGGATGCCGGAGGCCTGGGCGGCCAGGAATGTGCGCCGGGAGGTGTCGGCCCGCCGGGGTGCGGGGTCGACACCGGCGCGGTGCAGGATCCGCCAGACGGTGGCGACCCCGACCGGGTAGCCCAACCCGATCAGTTCGCCTTGGATCCTGCGGTGGTCCCAGGTCGGGTTCTCCCGCGCGAGGCGCAGGACCAGATCGCGGATCTCCCGGCGGACTGGTGGTCGTCCGGGTGTCTTGCGCGGGTAGGTCCAT
>NZ_JALKFY010000578.1:0-332 GCF_023242985.1 Frankia sp. Mgl5
CGGAAGTGGTGGTCAAGGTGATGGGCGAAAACGTGATCTGCCGTGGACTGGTTGATACAGGCAACCAGCTGTACGAACCGATGACGCGAACGCCGGTCATGGTAATGGAAAGCAGCTTGTTTGCTCATCTGCTGCCGGAACCGTTGCTAGCTCTAGCCAGAGAAGCGGAGAACAAGCTGGAAAAAATGGACGGACTGCTGGATGCCCTGCCGGATACGTGGCGAACCAGGCTTCGGTTGGTTCCGTACCGCAGTGTATCCCGTGGAATGGATTTTCTGCTTGCATTTAAACCAGATCTGGTCACGGTGATTCAGGATGGCACCCGCTTTGAG
>NZ_JALKFY010000579.1:0-331 GCF_023242985.1 Frankia sp. Mgl5
TGCCCGCATAGATCGGATAGCCTGGATCTGGCACCAGCACGACTTCACCGGGATCGGCCCAGGCAAGGGCGAGATGTGCCAAATCATCTTGAGAGCCCATCAAAGCATGTACTTCTGATTCTGGATCAAGCGAAACGCCAAACCGATAGCGATACCACTCAGCTACCTCCCTGCGGAATTCGGGGGTTCCTTCTGAGCCGGGATAGCCGTACGCATCTGGTTTTGCAACAGCTTGCGCAAGCGCTTCGATCAGATGAGGAGCAGGTGGTTTATCCGGACTGCCGATTCCCAAGTCGATCACGCGCTTTGTTTTGGCTACTTCTCTTTTACG
>NZ_JALKFY010000580.1:0-331 GCF_023242985.1 Frankia sp. Mgl5
TTGCCATCGTCTCGGAAGAGCTTGCTTCCTCCGTTACCCAGATGAACGATTGGGCCCAGCACATTGCCGCAAGCGCCAGCCAATTGGCCAATTCGATCACAGAGATTACCGCCGATTGCCAGCAGGTTGTGGAGTCGGTCAAGGAGAACGCCAAGGTGATCGACATCGTCAAAACGATCGCGGACCGCAGCAATTTACTGGGTCTTAACGCCGCCATTCAGGCTGCCCAGGCCGGAGAGTACGGACGTACCTTTGGTGTGGTAGCAAACGAAATACGTTCCATGGCGGAACAATCGCGGCAATCCTCCCATCAAATCCTGCAGAGTATGAG